>CALAVD010000545.1 GCA_937892085.1 uncultured Prevotellaceae bacterium | reverse complement strand
GGGATCCCTCTCGGAGCAGTCGGCAAGCTTGCCGGGCAGGCCGAAATTGTCTAACGCGTTTGCCCGGCGCACGTTGTCACGGGCCTTCCGCGCGTTTTCACGGGCCTTCTGCGCGAGCAGTGCCTTATCGCAGATGGCCTTTGCCACCTGGGGATTCTGCTCCAGGAAATAGACCAGCTTATCGCCCACAATGGACTCCACCGCGGTGCGGGCTTCAGAATTGCCGAGCTTTTGCTTGGTCTGGCCCTCAAACTGCGGCTCAAGCACCTTAACCGAAATCACGGCGGTGAGCCCCTGACGGAAGTCCTCGGGCTTGATTTCCACCTTCACTTTCTCGAGCATTTTGCTGTCCTCGGCATATTTCTTGAGTGTTGAGCCCAAGCCGCGGCGGAAACCGGTGAGGTGCGTACCGCCCTCAATGGTGTTGATGTTGTTGACAAACGAATAGATGTTCTCGTTAAACGAAGTGTTGTAGGTCATAGCCACCTCAACAGGGATGTCGCCCTTGTTGGTGCTGATGTGGATAACGTCGTTGATGAGTGGCTCCTTGGCGTCGTCGATGTAACGCACAAACTCGTCAAGACCTGTGCTGCTGAAGAACTCCTCGCTGTGAGGATTGCCTTCCTCGTCCTTCTCACGAAGGTCAGTGAGAATAAGCTTCACGCCGGCATTGAGGTAGGCGAGGTCACGGAGGCGGGTGGCGAGAATGCGATACTCATACACTGTGGTCTGTGTGAAGATTTGGGCATCGGGGTGGAATTTCACCGTAGTGCCGTGCTCATCTCCGCAGTCACCTATCACGTGCACTTCGCTGGTGGGCTTGCCGTAGGCATACTCCTGGCAGTAAATCTTGCCGCCGCGGCGCACCTCGGCACGCAGGTAATCACTCAACGCGTTCACGCAGCTCACACCCACGCCGTGCAATCCGCCCGACACCTTGTAAGACCCTTTATCAAATTTACCTCCGGCATGGAGCACTGTCATCACCACCTCGAGAGCACTCTTGTGCAGCTTCTCGTGCTCATCGACGGGAATACCGCGGCCGTTGTCTTGCACTATAATAGAATTATCCTCGGTGATAGTAACATTGATAGTGTCGCAGAAGCCTGCCAATGCCTCGTCAATAGAGTTATCCACAACTTCACTAACAAGGTGATGCAAGCCCTTAACACTTGTGTCGCCTATGTACATCGCTGGGCGCTTGCGCACCGCTTCAAGACCTTCAAGCACTTGAATATTGTGCGCCGAATACTTTTTCTCCTCTTGTTCTTCGATTTCTCTAATTTCTTCGTTTGTCATATATAATTATTTTTATTATTTCTTTTACTCTTGGCAACACCACTAAACTATTACTATTCAAGCCATTAAAGCTAACACACAATGACTGCTCGTGGCATCGCGCTAAAAACACACAAAATTACAAAAAAATGGGAACGTAGCATAATATTTAAATCATAAAAAAAGTGAATATTTTGCCATGATTTCAACTTTATGTATATTTTTGCATCATGATGAAGTTGAGGCATTTATTACTATGGAACACAATACTGGTAGCCGGGTGTTTAGCAGCATCCGCCACAACAATCTACAACCATCTCGACAAGCTCATTTCCCAGCACGACGCACTCATCGCCAGCAAAAAAGCAGCAATCGACAAAATCAAGCGCTCGCTACCAGCGCCAAGCAGCGACCCGGCAGTGCTAAGCACAGAATATGACATCAACAGCACCCTCTACCGCGAGTATGTAGAGTTTCAGAACGACTCGGCACAGAAATATGCACGACGAAATATCGAAATCGCCAAGTTGCTGGACGACAGTTCTAAAGTTAACGACAGCCGCCTCAACCTGATGCATCTGCTCAACAAGGCCTATCTGCTCGACGAAGTGGCTGCGATGGTAAGCGATATCGACACCACGAGCATGAGCAAGGAACAAAAGCTGTCATATTACAAGAACCTGTCGGACATGTGCCTTTTCAGGGTTGAGTTCAACAAGGGCAGCTCCTATGAGAAGATTTACCAGCAGCAGCTCACCGACTACCGCCTGAAAATCGCCACACTATCGGAGCCTGGCAGCGAGCGAAACAAGCTTTACCATGCCAACTACCTCAACGACACAGGAAAAACCCATGAAGCCATAGCGCTGCTCGAAGAAATGCTAAAAGAATACCACAGCGGAGACCGCACCTACTCAGTAATCACCAGTAGCCTGGCGTTCTACTACAGCTTGCTTGGCGACCGCGAGAAGCAGAAGCAGCTACTCGCGATGAGCGCAGCAAGCGACATCGAAGGCTGCATCATGGAGAACTCCGCCCTCAGGCAGCTCGCCGACCTGCTCTTCGACGAGGGCGACATCGACCGAGCCTACCGCTACATCAACATCAGCGTTGCCGACGCCAATTTCTACGGCACCCGTCTGCGCAACGTGCAGGCATCGCAGCTGGTGCCGCGCATCATCAACGCCTATCAAGAGAAACGGGAGAAGAACTACCGCAATATGATAGGGCTCATCATCGCACTGAGCGTGTTAGCACTGCTGCTTGTGGCTGGTGTTATCGCACTCGCCATTCTCTATAAGCGCTACCGCCGCCTCAGCGACAGCCGCAAGCTCATCAACGAGCGTCTCAACGACACCGTGGGGGAGCTGGAAAACACCAACAAGCTGCTGCGTGAGCGCGACAAAATCAAGGAGCAATACCTAAGCCGATTCCTCACCTTCAGCAGCACGCTTATCGACAAAAACGAGGAGCGGCGCAAAGCCATGAACCGACTCGCCATGGAAGACCGACTCAAGGAGCTGAAAGCCCAGCTCAAGAGTCCGCATTTCGACTATGAGAACGCCGCACTATTTTACCAGAACTTCGACTCGGCATTCCTAAATATCTACCCCAACTTCATTGAAGCCGTCAACAGACTTTTGGAGCAAGGTCAGCAAATAGAACCCAAAGAAGGCGAACAACTCACACGCGAGTTGCGCATCCTCGCCCTCCTGCGACTCGGCATCACCGACAACAAAGAGATTGCCAGCATACTCCGAGCATCAATCGCCACTATCTACACCTACCGCTCACGCCTAAAAGCACGCGCCAAGAACAAAGACACCTTCGAAGACGACATCAAGCGAATACAGTCGATATCATAGTGTAAAAAATTGCCCAACCCTTTTCAAAAAACAACACCTCAACTAAGCCGCAAAAAATTGCAACTTAGTTGAGGCATGAGTGTGTAATAATAAAAAAGGGGAGAGGGAAGAGGGAAGAGGGGAGAGGGGAGAGGGAAGAGTGGAGAGTTGAGGGCAAGGAAATTACATGGTCAGACCAAGAACCTTCCAGAACTCGGCAGGCAGTGCCACGTTCTCGAGGCGGACGCAGTTTTTAAACAACTGAGCCACATCAGTAGCATTCTGACCAGCTATGCCGCAGCCCACGCGCGTTACAAGGAATCGCAACTCGGGATGCTGCTCGGCAAACACGGTGAAGCGTTGCACCGCTTCCGCCATCTGCTCAAGCGAACAAGTGGTTGGGATAGCATAGCTCCTGCCTTGCAAACCCTCGCCTTGTCCCCACACGGCACCAAATCGCTCCATTGCAACTCTGGCTGCTCCGCCGCTGTGAAATCCCTGTGGATTGCTGCCGAAGACGAAGATTTCGCCTTCTCGCAAGGTGTGGATTTGGTTAGGTGTCACACGATCCTCGTAATACTCGCTTGCCATCTGGCGCTTGCGCTCGAGCCATTCCTCTTTTGATTGTCTGCGACCTTGGCGATACTCCTTATCCATCTTACGGTAAAAGTTGCGCTTTGCCGAACTCTCACGTTCCCAAGTGCTTCCCACACCAGCCACGTCATGGCTGAATTCAATCACATTGTTGATTGAGAGGTTGAAACTCACTTGCTTCACATCGTGATCGCTTCCCATGTAGGAGAATGACCAACCCTCTTGTGTGAGTTTCTCGATTAGAGCCTTCAAGGCAGCACCACTCCACTCTTGCGACGAGTTCTCATAACCGTCGGTGAGCACAGTCACCACTGCACTGGCATCGTCATCGTCTTTGATGAAGTTGTATAACTCATTTATCGACTGCCCCATAGCATCATAGAGAGGAGTGCAACCGCTTGGGTTATAATTCTTGAAATCCTCAACTTCGGCAATAGGTTTGCGGTTATACAGAGTGCGGACTGGCTCAGAATAGCCATTGGAATCGAATGTTACAAGGGTGAGGAAATGCTCTTGCGTGTCGGCAAACTCCTGCTGCGCCCTACGAATAGAATTGACGGTCTCGTTCACTCCCGACTGAGTTGCCTCCTTGAGGCTGCTCATCGAACCGCTCTCATCCACGATGATAAGGTTGTAGATGCGCGCTTTCTTGACGTTGTTCTCTGAATTGCTCATTTCTTGATGGTTTTGAGTGGTGTTTTCGTTGTTCATCTCTTGTTGATCTTTAACTGTTTCATTACTCTTGTTAGTTCTCTCGATGTCAATGCCACCGCTACCGACGACATCCTTGCAAGCATTAAAGCCTTGCCGTTTTCTGAAAAAGTTAGATAAAACCATAATTGAATTTATTGTTTTAATGTTTTTGTGTAATTTTTACGCAGCAAAATTAATGCGTAAATTTTACACCACCAAATAATTTTGGCGTAAATATTACACATTTAACATTTTTTAATCGTTTGCCTATAAAAAACGGTCGTTTTTGACTATCTGAAGAAAAAAGAAATTAGATTATAATGGCCATTAAATGATTCCTTATTATATACTGATAAGTCCATGAGCATTTCCGAACAACAGAAAAACAGACTATATTTTTCACCTTTATAAAATACTAAAAACAAAATCGGCTTTTTTGACTGCAAAGAAACAAAAGGGTTTAATCTAAAGCAAATAATGGGAAAATCCATCTGCCTTTGAAAGATTACGACCTTGATTTTGGCGTCAACCAAAACCCATCAACCATTTGAGCATCAACACATTTAGCACAAAAACTGTTTTGATTTTGATTCGTGGGTATTTATTTTCTTTATATAATGTGATAATTTTGCAGAAATTTGTTGCGTGACAAAGAGCACCAGTTTTGCATAAATACCATTGCCTTGTTTACTTGTCAACTTGTTTACTAATTATAAAACCATTTCAAAATGAAGAAACACTTATTCTTATTTCTTGTGGCTATGGTGACGCTCAGTTGGAGCAGCGCCCAGGCGCAAGACGTGGTGGAGGTTAACGCTTCGACCACACAGGTGACTCAAAACTTTGATGGCATGTGGGACGGCGCAGCAGCCACCCTCAATATGCCTCAAGGATGGCGAGTAGATAGAAACCTTAGCGCCCCACGCACCGTGGGCAGTTTCGCCAGTGCCTCTACCACTGTTATGTACTCTGGTGGCACCAGTCTGGCGAGCAATGCCAGCAACGGCACTTGGAATTTCCAGGCAAGTAGTGACCCCAGCGACTGCTCAGTGGGTGGGCTCTCGACAACGGTGAGCAACGGCACCCGCTGCATCAACGTAATGACATGCGTTAAAAACGCTGGCGACGAAGCCATTACCAAACTCACCATAAACTACGACATCGAGAAGTACCGCGATGGCGACAACGCAGCTGGCTTTGCCGTACAGCTCTACACCTCGACCGACGGCTCCAGCTGGACCAGCGCAGGAGATGACTTCTACACCTACTTCACTCCCGATGCCGCCACTGCTGGCGCTGCCAACGTGCCCATCAGCACTACTACAATCAACGGCAAGCAGCTCAAGGTGAACATCGCTGCCGGCGAACAACTCTACCTCGCCTGGAACATCAGCGTGGCTAGCGGCTCTAGTCCCAACAAGGCAATGGGCCTCTCTATAGATAATGTGGCAATCGACGCCACTTATGCATCGCAAGACCTGAGCGCCTATATCTATGTAGAAGATGTGACTAAATGGAGCAACCTCTACATGAACGGCACACTGTCCGAGAGCAGTGCTGTGGTAAATGGCGTAAATTATAAGGTGTGGGGCATCGATATGGATGGCGCTAACCACACTCTTGCATTCACTGACGGTGGCAGCAACAGCCAGACGATGAACATCACCGCCAACCGCGACTATTATCTGTGCCTCACAGCCGATGAGGTGACTGAGATTACCGACCCTGAGAACTACACTGGCTGGGTAGATCCAAGCCGTCCTCCTTTTGTGG
>CALAVD010000544.1 GCA_937892085.1 uncultured Prevotellaceae bacterium | reverse complement strand
GAAAGGGGAGTATGATTCGCCAAACTGCAAAGAAAGAGCATTATCATACCCCACAGTATCTTCGCGTCGGCGCTCCTATCTTAAGGGGGGGGCTGATACACTGCAGGTTATTTTCATCGAAATCACGTTATAATAGTTTAATGGCACTCTTGGTAAAGAGGCTTTTTTATAAACTTGAAGAATAATAAACCAACAGTAATGCATCTAATAGTCATGTCTGCGTAGTGTCCTTGCCAGGAAGTCGAGGTTGTCTTGCACCAATGCCCTGCCGTGTTCTTCACCTTGCAAGGAGTTGAGAGCGGCATCGGGAATGAGCCGATTGTCGATAAGATACCTTGCCATGACATCAGGCACTGCATCAGGGTTAAAAACCATAATGGCATCTTCTTTGGCCTTTTCTGGATCATAATATGGATTATCGGGATGCTTAATGACTTGTGCTGCTCCCATGGCAATGCACAAGTCACTGTCTTCGGGAGCAATATAGACTGCTGGAGATCTCTCGTGAGGCAGATTATCGCCCAAATCTTCTTTCTTGAAATTTACCAGCATCAGATGTTTCTTGCCCCACTGCAAGTATTCATCCAGGTCTTTGAAGAAAAAGAGTCGCCTCCCACCATATTTTTTTATCACTTTATTATAGAATTTGGTCGCAGAATATCGGTGTTCACGGTCTTTATGATTTTTGTAGCTCTTATAAAACTCGGTGATCATGTTCCATGACGACATACCATTAACCTGCCACGTTTCGTCATATTTCACTATCGAACCGATAAAGATTTTATTGAATCGTATGGTGAGCTCAACATCATCAACAAACGAGTCTAATGGCAAGGCACACCGTTTGCCCTGGTAATCGAGCAGATAAACAAATGCTTTGTCTTGTCCTCTCACTTTGTAAGGAGCTATATCACGCCACTCTATGACCTCAAACCGCTCGGCAAGCAGATCATTGTTATTTTCGCGCATGAGCATCGCCAGCCACTGATAAGTGTGCAACGCCAGCGGTCCAATTCGATATTTGAATACCGCCTGATTTTCGGCTGCATAAAACAGCTGGTCATCATCAATATCATGGAAGAAATCCTTTACAAAGTCTATTGACTGCTCAAGATAATGGTAATTGTATCTTCCGGCTGTCAAGTAGCA
Source organism: uncultured Prevotellaceae bacterium (assembly GCA_937892085.1). Taxonomy (GTDB): domain Bacteria; phylum Bacteroidota; class Bacteroidia; order Bacteroidales; family Muribaculaceae; genus Sodaliphilus. The sequence continues at coordinate 3,332 of CALAVD010000544.1, read as the reverse complement.
TTGATGAAAGAAATAGTGCAGCATATTTCGCATTTGGTAGAAGTCGTGCTGAAAAGGAGCTTTGAGCAAGAAGTCTTTAAAAGCATCATTGATTGGAGCCCTGTCCCACTCTTTCTTGAGGTAATCATAAATATCAGACGCCAGCGATGCAATAGCAGGATTTTCAGGATTCTTGATTGCATCATAGTTATCTATAATCAAGGTATCCCACACCACATACTTGATGTCTTCCTCATGCAGCTCATCGGGATAATAATCATCAACATCAAGCTCATAGAACGGTAATGGTTTGCCATAAAGCTCTTGATGTTTTGCAGTAAATGAAGCCCAAATACCCAAATCTCCAACAATGTCCTCAAAATACTGGGCAATATTTAAAGAAATCATCAATCTTAAGTCCTGGTCCAGACTGCGCATAGCAGGAATCTTGCTTATTCTTGTGAGGATATTATTTGCTATCCCTGCATAATAGAAATCGGAGGTGAACACCACCATCATGGGGTGCAGCTGCTTGATCATTTCGGCTGTGACTCTTAGTGGCATGATTGCTATTATTTTACTGCATGTTACGGATGACGGCTTTGACCTTTACACCTTCAAGAGCCTTTTTTATCTCTTCAATGGGAGTCTTGCTGAAGTGATAAGGATAAACCACCTTAGGATTAATCATAGTAGCGGCATGGACCAGCTGCTCGGGTGTCATGGTGTAAGGCTGGTTGCATGGCAGGAAAGCAATGTCGATGTCCTTGAGCTGCTCCATCTCAGGAATGTCCTCAGTATCGCCGGCGATGTAGATGCGCAGTCCGTCGAGGGTGAGCACATAGCCGTTGTCGCGCCCTTTGGGGTGGAATTTCTCACGACCAGGTGTGGTGTTATAGGCAGGCACTGCCTCTACGGTGATGTCGTCACGTAATTTCAATGTGTCTCCATTGCTCATGGCTTTACCACTACCAAGCATCTCAGCGCAATTCTTGTTGAGAACAACCTGTGTCTTTTCGCCAGTTAACGAAGCTATTGCATCCTTGTCGAAGTGGTCGAAATGCTCATGAGTGACAAAAATGAAATCGGCCTTTGGGAACGAGGAATAATCAGTAACCGGCTCAAGCTTGCTTACCGGGTCAATCTGTATTGACAAATTGTCATAGTTGATTACAAAACTCGCATGTTTAATGAAAATGAACGATACTTCTTTCCCCGACTTAGTTGAGAACACGTCATTGTCACCAACATTTATCTGCTCTGTTTTTTTTGAGTTACATGATAAACACGTCAACATAACTAATAATAATGATAGAGTTTTTTTAAACATAATAGAGATTGTATTATTCGATTTGCAATATAGTTTTAAAATCTTTCCACGGCTTAGCTTGTTTATAAGCCTCAACAGATGAAGACGGCACATATAGTGTGGTTTTCTTCTCACTAATCTTTTTGAGGACTGGTGGAGTAACAGCAAGGCAAGTAATACTCTCCATTTTACATTTCTCAACAATCTTCTCACCTAAGCTCTGAATGCCCGTGGGAAGTGTTAGCTGTGTAAGAGATGTGCCACGAAATGCATTGTTGTCAATGCTTGTTAGACTTTCTGGCAATATAATTGATGGCAGTGCCTTGCAATCGCGAAACGCATTCTCGCCAATTTTGGTGAGCTGTGATGGCAATGTAACTTGCACAAGTTTCTCACAGCCACGGAACAGTTCTTTTTCAACAATTTTCATGCTGCGAGGAAGGACTATAGATGTCATGCTCTTACAGTCACGAAAGGCGTTCTCCCCTATCGTTGCGACCTCATCGGGCAACTCAAGCTGCACAAAGCCACACTTCTTAAACGCTTCTTTCTGAATAACAGTAAGAGTATTGCCAAATTCCACATTTTGCAACGCCTTGCAATTCTCGAAAACATTTTCTCCTATCTTTTCCAGTGTTGTGGGCAAGACTATCGACTGCAGAGCTTCACAATTTTTAAACGCATTAGCAGGGAGTGCTTGGATAGCTGCATCAATTGTGGCTGTGGTCATGTGAGAACAATCTGAAAATGCGTTTGCACCTATTGAAGTGACATTCTCGGGAATTATGACATTACGCAGCGAGGAGCAATTGGCAAAAGCTCCGGGACCGATAGATTGCAGCGAGCTTGGAAAAGTAATCGAGTTGATGTGAGGATTATTGGCAAAAGCATCTTGATTAACCGCGATTACACCACTTGGCACCGAAAAGGGACCTGTTTTGGCGTTTGGATAATATATGAGTTTTGTGCCTTCTATATCATAGAGAACGCCATCTTCCACTGTATAGAAGCGATTGCCACGTTCAACCTGAAATTCTTTCAATTTTGGCATATTACCAAAAACGTCATTCTCAACTTCTAAGTTCTCAGGGATATAAAGCGTAGTAATATTTGTTCCTTTTAAAGCCTTGCTGCCCATAAAAGAGAGACCATAAGGAAACTTTATAGAGATAAGAGGGACATCGCAAAAGGCCTCTTTGCCTATTTCTCGCAGCGTTGAAGGCAAATCTATGCGCCGCAAATTGCTGCAACCATAGAAACATTGTTCTCCAATAGACTCCAAACCCTCTGGGAGATTGATACGTGAGAGATTGTAACACCCTCTAAATGCCTCATTACCAACAGAGCGCACGTTGCTTCGACCTGCAAATCTCACCTCTTCAAGTTTGCTGCAATAATAAAAAGCATCATTATCTATCAGCCTCAAGTCACGAGGTAAAGACACGTAACGAAGGCAACTGCAATTCCTAAACATACCACTTGAGATAACATCGTGCTCGCTGCGATTAGACCAGGATCCACCGCCCACAATCCTCACTCGTTCGAGCTCCAAGTCAAGATAGTTGTCCACGCTTCGTCCGCTCTCATCGCAAGCATTAGAGCGTTCGCAAATCTTCCTGATGAACTTGGCATCATCCCCATTCATCACACCGCTGAGTCTGATGCAGCGCACACGTTTCTGCTCATCGGGAGCAAGATATTTGTCAAGACTACCCGCCTCACGCAAATCAATCTCTAAAACGTCGCCTCGCAAGAAGGATCGACGACTTTCAGGAGTAACCGCTGGTGACTTGCCAAAAGCACTAAATATTATTCCACATGATAAAAGTGATAATAGTATAACACTAAATCTTTTCTTCATAATCATTAGAAATTTGTTTACAAAATTGCGAAGAAAAATCGAAATAAACAAAAAATGTAAAACCATAATTGATTTTTGCTCTTTTTTTCAACATTTTTTAATTCAATATGGTTTAAAAAAATAAAATTCTATTTATGGGGATTGGGGATTGGGGATTGGGGATTGGGGATTGGGGATTGGGGA
>CALAVD010000543.1 GCA_937892085.1 uncultured Prevotellaceae bacterium | reverse complement strand
GCTCAACACCATGATTAAGAAAGCCTTCAAGTGATGAGCGACACGGTTCAATATATCATCGTTGGAATTGTCGTTGCTTTGGCATTTGCTCTGGCAGCACGCAGCATCTACCGCGCTATCACCCACAAAAAGTCGGCTCTAAACCCTTGCGACAGTTGCAAACTAAAAGACCACTGCAACAAGTCCCACGACAAATGTGACACTCAAAATCAAAAACTTTGACTTTGATTTTGTATTTAGCTCAGCTTACACTAAATTTGCAAAAAAATAAGTAGGCAAGTAATATGGCAACTACTAAGATACAGAAACGTTATGATTTCGACCGAGTCGTTCGACTTGTCATCACCATTGTGTGCATTGCCTTGGCAATTTTTGTAATCAACTATCTCAGAGGGGTTCTCCTGCCTTTTGTGATAGGTGGCCTGCTCGCCTATATGCTCAACCCGTTAGTTGAACTCATCCGTAAAGTGCTTCACTTGAAGGGGCGAGCTGTTGCGTCGATTCTGGCAATCATTATCGGGTTTGGAGCAATTATCACAGCATTGTGGTTCCTTATTCCATATCTTGTGAATGAGGTAAGCAGCATGACCACGATGCTCACTCACTATGCCAAGGCATCATTCCAGGTGCCACACATCCCGGCTGCCATCCACGACTTTATCAGGCAGAACATCGACTTGGACCAATGGAAAAAGCTGCTCACTCAAGAACAATGGATGAGCGTGATAGACAACGTGCTCAGTGGCACGTGGAGCGTATTAGGTGGAACATGGAGAGTGGTTCTCTCTATTTTCACTCTACTGCTGGTACTCATGTATATGTTCTTCATCTTGCTTGACTACGATAAGATAGGTCGAAGTTTCAAAGCCGCCATCCCACCAAGATACCGCCACTTAGGCTTCAAGATAATTCGCGACGTGGAGCAGACCATGAGCCGTTACTTCCGCGGGCAGGCACTTGTCTCGCTATTCGTGGGAATAATCTTTGCCATCGAGTTCTCTATCATTGGACTTCCCATGGCAATAGCATTTGGATTGTTCATTGGGCTTCTCAATATGGTGCCCTACCTGCAATTAGTGTCGCTGCCCATCGCCGCTTTTCTGTGTTTGGTGCTCTCGGTAGATACCGGTCAACCTTTCTGGCCTCTCTTTGGATGGACTTTCATCGCCTATTGCATCTGCCAAGTTATCCAAGACTTGGTGCTCATACCACTGATTATGAAACAGCAAATGGGGCTGAATCCTGCTATCGTGTTCCTCTCGCTGTCGATTTGGAGCTATCTCCTGGGATTTGTGGGACTCATCATTGCACTGCCTCTAACCACGCTCGTCATAAGCTATTACAGTGAGTATGTGCTCAATATCTCAAATCCTCTCTACAATAACAAGAAAAAAAAGAAGAAGAACAAGAAACGCAAAAATAGCGACACAAAGCAAGAACCTGTCACCCTCAACGAGGTGCAGGAGGTGGAGAACAATATCTCATCACAATTCTGAAAAGAGGCGAAAAACATCGTTATGTGGCTTGTTTTTCAAAAAAACTGCGTAAATTTGTAGTGTTTTTTCTTTACCATTACACTTCAAGAGGGCGTGTAAGTACATTAATTTTTTTACAAAACTATGATTAACAGAGTTTTAATAAGGATCAAAGTGGTTCAGATGATTTACAACTTCATGCTGACTCGTAGCGTTAAATCTCCTGAAATGGCAAAAAATGAGTTACAGCAGAGTTTCGATAAATCCTACGAACTATATAACTACCTGCTCAAGCTGATTCTTGACCTTACCGAATTGCAGGACAGGTATCTTGACGAAGCTAAACACAAATTCTTGCCTACACGCGAAGACCTCTACCCTAACATGAAGTTTGTGAAGAACAAACTCGTCAAGCTCTTGCAAGAGAACGAGCAATTACAGCTTTACTTCAAGGAGCACAAACTGTCATGGAAAGACAATGAGATATTCTTGAAGCTGATGCTCAACAAGATACACAAAAGCGACATTTACCAGAAGTACATGGAAAATGACCAAAACGAACTTGACGAAGACTGCAACTTCTGGAAACAGATTTTCAAGCGCATTATCATCGACGACGATGACCTGCTCGAGGAACTCGAGAACCAGTCGATGTATTGGAGTTGCGACGACCTCGACTTCATGGGGCAATTCGTCATCAAAACCATCAAGCGCCTCAACGACGGCGACAAGCATCCCATCATGCCACAGTTCAAGGACCAAGAGGATGCCGACTACGGAATTGAACTTTTCACTGCAACCATTAGCCAAGAAGAACTCAACACTGCCACCATCGAGAAGTTTATTGACTCGCGGCACTGGGACAGCGACCGCATCGCACTTATCGACCGCGTGATACTGCTTGTTGCACTCGCCGAGGTAAGGTCATTTGATAAAATTCCCACATCAGTAACTCTCAACGAATATATTGAGATCGCCAAGTCGTTCAGCGCTCCCTCCAGCTCGGCATTTGTCAATGGCGTGCTCAACGCTGCCATCAGGGAGCTGAAATTCACTGGCGTAATCAGGAAACAATAACAGCAATCAGGAAACATAACAAAGAGAGCATTAAAATAAAATTATTTACACATTAACCAAATAAACTACTATGCTGAATTATATTTTATTAGGCGCACCACAACAAGGAGCTGAAGATGCTGGCGGAAGCGGCATGATGAGCATTATTATGATTGTTGCTCTTATCGCCATTTTCTATTTCTTTATGATTCGCCCTGAAAACAAAAAGCGAAAAGAAACAGAGAAGATGATTGCGGCTCTTAAAAAGGGCGACAAAGTTGTTACGATTGGCGGTATTCACGGGGTTGTGAGCCAGCCAAAAGAAAACACAATTATTGTGAAAGTGGACGATGGAACGAAGATTGAGTTTAATCGCTCTGCAATTTCTACGGTTCTTGTTGACAAAAAAAATGACGAGAAAGTCGTAAAAATGGATAAATCTGAAAAGACAGAAAAATCTGAAAAAACGGAGCAATCGAAAGATGAGAAGTAAGAGAGCGCGTTTGTTTGTTCTTATTGCAGTTTTAGCTCTTTGTTTTTCATTTCTGTGGCCTTCCCTTTGCTGGTATGTGCACACACCGAAAGAAGAGCAGAACTTGGCTTTAGGTTCATTGGAAAAAATCAAGGATTATTCTACCGATAAAGCGAATACTGATATTGATATGATTTTTGGTTTAGCACGCGCTAATCCAGATTCTCAGCTTACCGAAGAATATGCGTGGCTTGAAAAGGTTGCTAAGAAAAATTACAAGCTCATCGGCGAAAAAGTAAGCTCTCCGATGAGTGTTACAGATGTGCTAGAGGCATTTGATTCAAAGCAAGAGCTTCTTTCTGTCTTTGAAGGACACTACAGAGATAAAATCCTCAAAAACAAAGAATACTATGAAAACGCTGTAAAGCTCGGTCTTGACCTTTCTGGCGGTATGAACGTCATTGTAAAAGCAGACCTTGACAGCGTTGTCGCCGCTCAGAAAACAGCAGACACCGTTATCAGCGATGATGTCTTAAAAAAGCAGGCAATGGAGCAGGCGATTGAAAACCTTACAAGCCGTATCGACCGCTTCGGACTTTCTAATCCTGTAATCCGTCAGCAAGGCGAAGACAGAATATACATTGAGCTTCCTGGAGCTGCAGAAGCAGACCAGATTAACAGCATTATTATGGGGCGCGGTATCCTCAATTTCCGCTTAGTTGACGATAATGCAACAAACAGCTTTATGTCCTATTATTCTAAAAACCCGAACAGCACTTTTGACGCAGCAGGTAACTTGATTGACCCGTCTATCATTCCTGATGACTGCGAAGTGTTCGGCTACTATGTCAAAGATGATTACGGTCTTGATGAGAGAATTGGTTTTGTCGTCGTAAAGAAAGAAATCGTGCTTGACGGTCAGCATATCAAGAGCGCAGATGTGGGAACAGAAAACATCACTAATCGCCCACAGGTAAACTTCGTTCTCGACAGTGAAGGAGCAGAGATTTTCGGCGACTTTACCGCAAGCCATGTAAATCAGTCTATGGCTATCGTTTCTGACAACAAGATAAAATCCCGTGCAAACATCAACGAGCCTATTCCTGGCGGTAGAGTTGCAATTTCGGGCTTTAGCTTATCTGAAGCGCAGAATTTGCAGAAAGTGTTGCAGACCGCGTGGCTTACCGTTCCTTTGAGTGTGGAAAGTCAGCAGGTTATCGGTGCTTCTCTT
>CALAVD010000542.1 GCA_937892085.1 uncultured Prevotellaceae bacterium | reverse complement strand
GGCAGCTCCAAGTCTTTAGCAATCGCCTTCATCATCTTGTTAATCGATGTCGTCGCACGATGCACACTCTTATAACGCTCACTCAGGTCAACAAGCGACTTGCGACCCTTGTGAGCCTCAATCAACGCCTTCGCCTCTGGCTCCACCTTTATCGAGTAAAGCCTTCCAGTCTTCTGACGTGAATAACTCACACGACCCTGGCGCATCTTCTCCAGCCCCCACAAGTCAGCCATGTTAATACCTATCAGGCAAAACATCAGCTTCCACACGTCAAGCCAATAACGCTGACCACTGAACGGCGGCTCATAGTTCCACAGCAATTTCAACTGCTCCAGCGACAACGCCAACGGCTCCGTCGCCTGAGTCTTAATCTTGTACTTCTTGAAGGGGTAGGGAGCATTCGTCAGGTCATGAGCCAACGCATAGTTGAACACCGTCCGCAAGTTGCGCATGTGGATCGAGCGACTGTTCACCTTCGGGCAATAGTCCACAAGCCAACGGTCAAAACCGTCAAGCCACGACGGAGTGATGTCGTTGAACGACAACTTGTGAGCATTAGCACCAGCATAACCCTCAATCCGCTTTATCGTCGAAGCAAACACACTCACCGTGCCAGCACCCACACTGTTGTCCTTATACTCCCTCATCACCGCAAGCACACCAGTGTCACGTTCCTCTTCGGGATATAGGTACGACACAATAGCGTCACGCACCTGCGTCAGCTTCCAGCCACGCACACCACCGTCACGCATCAACCCAAGCACAGCATCCTCAGCACGGCCAAGCAACGACAATGCACTGCTGTTGATAGTCTGAGAGTGAGGATGGTTCACAACCCTGCGGCGCACACCGTCCCACTGGTCACGTCTCAGGCGCACATTACCCACAGGAATATAAGTGCTGCTACCTGCATAATTTATTGCAAGCAGCAGCGGAGCTGTTCCATTCTTGTCTGGACGGTTCCGATAATGAAGCGTCACATGAATGTTTTTCATACGTAACCTCGTCGGTTTTTTGTCGGTTTTTTGTCGGTTTTTAACCGCCTCTGTCGGTTTTTTGTCGGTTTTTTCGCCACACGTTGCTACATCTTGCCACACGTTGCTACATCCAACCAAACCCTCCAAACCACCAGCACAAGCTGGGTTTTCTTGCGGAGTGACCGAGATTCGAACTCGGGAACCGCTTGTGACGGTTACACGCTTTCCAGGCGTGCCTCTTCAGCCACTCGAGCATCACTCCATTACTTTTACCTAAATGCGGTGCAAAGGTAATGTTTTTTATTGGAATAGGAATTGTGTTTTGACATATTTTTTGTTGATTTTTTTATGTGTCCAACATTTGTCCAACATTCTGTGGTTATTCTGCGGTTTTTTCGGGAGATTCACGCAATCTCGTTGTCGCCAGTTTCGGGTTTCTGTTGCTTGATTTTCCATCCTAATGCTGCTATTGTTATGGTCATGATGGGGCACAGGATGTTGAAGAAGCAGTAGGGTAGGTAGGTGAGTGTGGGCACTCCCAGCACTGTGGCTTGTGTCATGCCGCAGGTGTTCCATGGCACAAGAACCGATGTGACGGTGGCAGCATCTTCGGTGGTACGGCTCAGTAGTCGTTGCTCGAACCCCTTCTGCTTGTAGGCGTTGCTGAAGGTGTCGGCTGTTAACACAATGCTGATGAACTGGTCGCCAGTGGTGAGGTTGAGGAAGATGCCCGACAGTACAGTTGAGGAGACAAGGCTCGTCCTTGACTTCGCCCAACGGATTATAACTTGCGTGATGCTGTGTATCATGCCGCTTGCAACCATCGCTGCGCCGAAGCACATAGCACAGATGATGAGCCAGATGGTGTTGAGCATCCCTGCCATGCCGCCAGTTGATACCAGGTCGTTGAGAGCGTCGAAGCCAGTATCGACCGATGTGGCTCCAAAGTAGGTGATGGCGAGGCCTTTGGTAAGTGCAGCAGGGTGTGAGAGTGCGGGGTCGGCGGCAATCTGTGTGAGGATGTGGGGTTGGAAGATTAGTGCCGCCATGCCAGCCAGGATAGAGGAGGTGAAGAGCACAATGAGCGACGGCGTCTTCTTAGCTATCAAAATTCCTGTGATGATGGGCACGAGCAGGGTCCATGCCGAGATATTGAACGATGATGCAAGCCCTGTGGTGTATTGCTCAATGTTTATAGTGCCCTCGCCATGTCCCAGTCCGGCAACGGTGAAGATGATCAGAGAGATGATGAGCGCCGGCACTGTGGTGTGCATCATGTAGCGTATGTGCTCAAAGATATCTACTCTGGTGCTTGATGAGGCGAGGATAGTTGTGTCGCTCAATGGCGACATCTTGTCGCCGAAATAGGCTCCAGAGATGATTGCTCCTGCCGTCCACGCTTGACTCATGCCAAGAGCGTCGCCAATGCCCAGTAATGCTACGCCAATGGTGGCGATGGTGGTCCATGAACTGCCTGATAGCAATGACACTATGGCGCATATTACGCATGCGGTGACGAGGAAGAACTTAGGCGAAAGCAACTGCACTCCATAATAGATTAGTGTGGGCACTACGCCGCTAATCATCCATGAGCCGGCAAGCATTCCCACCGACAGCAGTATGAGTAGTGTGATGAATATGCCACCCATAGTCTTGGAAATCTGCTGCTCAAATTCTTTCCATGGCACACGGTAGAAGGTGGTTGATATCAACACGCACACCGCCATCGCCATGATTAGTGCCACTTGGCTGGCGCCGCTTAGAGAGTCGGATCCAAAGAGCGAGATGGCCACTATTAGAAGTCCTATCAGTACGATGATTGGAATGGAAGCTATGAGAGGGTGTGGGTTGGTGCGTTCGGTCATGCCTGATGTGTGTTAGAATTATTAGTGTGCAAACTTACAAAAAAATCTTTGAATGCGCAATATAGTTGAAAAAAGTGTTATCTTTGTAAGTTGTAAAAGCGTTACGTTATGTATGAACCGTTAGCAGAGCGCATGAGGCCCAAGTCGCTCGATGATTACATAGGGCAGAAGCATCTTGTGGGAGAGGGTGCAGTGATACGCCGCATGATAGAGAGTGGCAATATCTCCTCATTTATTTTGTGGGGACCGCCGGGAGTGGGCAAGACCACGTTAGCGCGTATCATCGCCGAGCAGACCAAGGTGCCGTTCTACACTCTCAGTGCCGTGACGAGCGGCGTGAAGGAAGTGCGCGAGGTGCTTGACCGCTGTCGTGCCGATGCTGGCAGCATCTTCACTAAGGGTCGCCCCGTGCTCTTCATTGATGAGATTCATCGCTTCAACAAGTCGCAGCAAGACTCGCTGCTCGGCGCAGTGGAGAAAGGCACGGTAACGCTCATTGGCGCCACTACCGAGAACCCGTCGTTTGAGGTGATACGTCCGTTGCTCTCCCGTGCTCAGGTCTATGTTCTTGAGCCACTTGCCAACGATGACCTGTTGCAACTTCTCGACCGCGCTATCAAGAACGACCGCATCTTTCAGGACCGCGAGGTTAAGGTGGAAGAGACCGAGGCCCTACTGCGATACAGCGGTGGCGATGCTCGCAAGTTGCTCAATATTCTTGACCTTATTTATCAGTCGCTTGATGCCCATGAAGCGTTTGTTATCAACGACAAGATTGTCACGGATCGCCTCCAGCAGAACCCGCTCGCCTTTGACAAGAACGGAGAGATGCACTACGACATTATTTCGGCATTTATCAAGTCGATACGGGGCAGCGACCCCGACGCGGCGGTATATTGGCTGGCGCGGCTTATCGCCGGTGGTGAGGACCCCAAGTTTATTGCCCGCCGCCTGTGCATCCTTGCCGCCGAGGACATAGGTCTTGCCAACCCCAACGCCCTGCTGCTTGCCAATGCTGCTTTCGATACCGTTTCGAAAATTGGAATGCCCGAAGGTCGCATCCCTTTGGCAGAGGCTACCGTCTATCTTGCCACGTCTCCCAAAAGCAATTCGGCGTATGAAGCCATCAATGATGCCCTTGGCTATGTGAAGGAGACGGGCAATCTGCCTGTGCCGCTCCACCTCCGTAATGCTCCAACCAAACTCATGTCGCAACTCGGCTATGGTAAGGATTACAAGTATGCCCATGCCTACGAGGGGCACTTTGTGGAGCAACAGTTCCTGCCCGATGGAGCGACAGATGCCCGCTTTTGGCATCCGCAAGAGAATCCTGCCGAAAACAAGTTGCACGACCGCATGAAACAACTGTGGGGCGAGCGTTTTGAGAAATAACAATCGCTGAAACGGTTGCCTCGTCACCTCTGAATCGACCACGTCGTGATCGACACGCCGACCACGTCGTAGTCGATGCACCGACCACGACGTGGTCGATTTTGAGGTCTTTTCTTTCTGTCTCTTGGGTCTTTTCGTGTGAGAAGTTTTAGCCTTTCCCTTCTTTTCTTTCGTGACGCAATGACCAAAAAGTGCGGTCATTCACTTCGTGTAAGGTGGTTGTGTTCGACAATACAAAACGAAAAAAATGGTTTTTCGTTTTGTATTGTGCTCACTTATTAGATAAAATTTTCTCGTTCAGAAAAGAAAATGCATTCTCTTTTCATTCACTTACCCAAATTTTTCGTACCTTTGCAGCGTTTTTACGCACGTGTGCGTGAACTTTATTGGTAAAAAGGCTGAAATTTAACTAAATAAATACGATATGAACATTTCTTACAAATGGTTGAAGGAATACGTTGACTTCGACATGACGGCCGAAGAAGTGGGCAAGGCGCTCACCAGCATGGGCTTGGAGGTCGAGGCAGTGGAAGAGGTGCAGTCCATCAAGGGTGGCCTTGAGGGACTTGTGGTAGGTCAGGTGCTGACCTGCGAACCTCATCCCAACAGCGACCACATGCACGTGACGACTGTCGATGAAGGCAACGGTGTGGTGGAGCAGATTGTGTGTGGCGCACCCAATGTGGCTGCTGGTCAGAAGGTGATTGTGGCTCAGTTGGGTTGCAAACTCTACGATGGCGACAAGGAGTTTGTCATCAAGAAGAGCAAACTGCGTGGCATCGAGTCGAACGGCATGATTTGTGCTGAAGACGAAATCGGCATCGGCAACAGCCACGACGGCATCATTGTGTTGCCAGAGACGGCGGTGGTGGGCACACCTGCAGCCAAGTATTATGGCATCGAGAGCGACTTTGTGATTGAAGTCGATATCACGCCCAACCATTCCGACGCCTGTTCGCACTGGGGCGTGGCTCGCGACTTCTACGCCTATCTGAAGCAGAACGGCTATGAGACATCGCTGCATCGTCCGAGTGTGGATGGCTTCAAGGTGCAGAACAACGACCTGAAGTTTGATGTGGTGGTGGAGGCTGAGGAGGCTTGCCCACGCTATTGCGCCGTGTCAGTGAAGAACTGTGAGGTGAAAGA
>CALAVD010000541.1 GCA_937892085.1 uncultured Prevotellaceae bacterium | reverse complement strand
TTGGATGAACGTGAGGAGCCTTGTGCAGAAGCAGTCGTGTAGCCCTTGCGCTTCGCAATATCGAGCTTCACGAAATTCTTTGTCACCAACATTTCGGCCATAATCAGCTATCACCATCAGGAACATCGGGAACCTCTTGCTCTATCTTCGCCAAATCTTCCTTGCTTGCCACAAAGCGGATGCTCAACGGCTCTTGCTTCAATTTCTCGCCGTCGGTGGTAATATCCAGCTTATCGCCGACCTTGCCCAAGGCACGGTCAAGCATCTTCTCGGCATACTCAAAGCCTTTCTTACTGAGCAGGCTCTTGATACATAGACGTATCAGGAAAGGCGTTTCTTTGTCATTGAGCAAAGACTTCATCCTTTCCTCTCCCAGCCCCATGCAATAGAGATACACATGGGAAACATCGTTCTTGGTGAACTCCTTATAGCCTTCTTTCTTCAACTGGCGCACGATGCCCTGAATGGTCAGCGGCTTCAGACCTTTCGGATTGCCGCTCTGACCTTTCTTCCATGGTGGCATAAGATTTGCCAAACGCTTTGCCTTGCCTTCCTCGGTACTCATTCGGTGCTTCTTAGTTGTTAAATCCTATCTTCACATCTACGCTTTTCTTTGCCAATTCGGCTTCATCCTTGAAGTGCTTGTATATTTCCATGAAGCCCTTCAAATCCCGCGAGACGAGCATGTCGGCGCACGTTACCACGAACACCGGCATACTATCATCGTTGAGGATTGAGGAGCGGAGAATGGAAACAGGCTGCTCCATGAAGAACTGCATGATAAGCACCTTATCTTTGGCAGGGAGCATTTCGATGAACTTCACCTCCAAGGATTCTTCCATCTTCACGCGAACCAGCTTTGCCCGCTCTTTACGTTCCTTATTCATGGCCATCAATAAACAGGGGTATTGTTGACGAATCTCTCAAATTCGGCCCTCGTATCATTATCTGTGCGGAATACTCCAGTCAGATATGACGTGGTCATAAGGCCGCGTTTCCTCGCGCCTCGCATTTCCTTGCACAAGTGATGTCCTTTCATCACGAGTGCCATACCAAGGGGAGCGTATTCGGGTGCCACTCCTTCTGTGAGGGCATGATCTATCATTTCCACGATGTCACGGGTGAGACGTTCCTGAACCTGCAGCTTTGCAGCGCAATAGTCCACGACGCGAGCGACCTTGCTCAGACCGAGAATCTTCCCCTTGGGGTGAGGAATATAGGCAAAGAAATACGTGCCGAAGAATGGCATGGCGTGATGCTCACAGAGAGAATAGTAATCGCCGCTGTCAATCACCATATTGTCGTATGACAGCCCATCCACGCCGTTGTCGAAAACCGTTATCTTCGGCTTCTGCCTTGGGTCATAACCTCGGAATAACTCAGTCCACATGCGACGGATGCGGTCAGGAGTGTCAAGCAACCCCTCACGGCTCGGATTCTCGCCGATATAAAGAAGGGCCTGGCGTATGATATGCTCGATTGCCGATTCCTTGTTTTCACCTTTCAGAACTGACTCTGCTGGCAAAATCAGCTTCATATCATCTTCCATGATGATACATTCCTCTTTATTCGACCACGACAATGGCAGCACCGTATATACATTCACGTTGCCATCGAAGAAAGCATATTTCACAATAGCTTTTTCATCCTTCATTTTCCGCCATTCAACGCCTATCTGAATGGATATTTCGGCAGTGATGGTCACGGTATCTCCAATATTGAACTTGAACTTTCTCATAGTTATCTTACATTGATGATTTTCTGAGTCTGCAAAGAGAGCTTCCATTTGGGCTGGGCAAGGATATATTTCAAGCACTCTTGCAGGATTCGCTCATTCTTCTGCTTATCGCCTGTGTCGCACGGCTGGAGATAATAATGCTCGGCCTCGATGCCAAAGGTCGAAGGAACATTGATACCATCAAATACGACCTTCACCTCATTGGCCTTGCGGATATATGGAGTGCCGACTGAGCCGACGAAAGGCTGCTTGGGTGAAACGGTCACCCAATCCACGGGAATCATCACCGGCTTGGTGCCGTTGGTTTCCATAGCCACATAGTAGCCTGCTTCGTGAAGCATATCAACCAGTCTGATGTCGGCTTGCAAGGTAGGCTCACCTCCCGTCAGTACCACAAAACGACAGTCCTTTCCAAGTTCCTTGACACGCTCCACAATCTGCTCTGCCGATGATTCCACGAATGCCTTGAAGTCAGTATCACAGAATGGACATTTCAGATTGCATCCTGAGAAGCGGATGAACACAGCGGCCTTGCCAGTATGCTCACCCTCTCCCTGAATGGAATAGAATATTTCGTTTATCTTATACGTTCTCATTTCTCACGCTTTTTATCATTCCTCATTGTCGACCACATAGGTAGCGGTATTGCCCTCGCTTTCCTGAACGGTGGCCTTATAGCATTCGGGAATCTGTTCGACAATCCAGCGAGAAATATTCTCGGCTGTGGGGTTGAATTTCAGCACCTCGTTGAGGTTCTTGTGGTCAATGCGGTCGTGGACGAGCTTCTTGATGAGGGAGAAGTCGCACACCAGCCCATTGTTGTCAAGCTCCTTAGCTTTGCAATAGACCTTAATCATCCAGTTGTGGCCATGCAGGGTTTCGCACTTGCTCTCATAGTCAAGATAGAGTTGATGGCACGATGAAATCTCTAATGTTTTTTCTACGTAATACATTATTATTAAGTAATAAGTGTTAAGTGTTAGGTGTTAAGAGAGACGGCAGAGGTGAGAATTGTGCATTACGAATTGTGCATTATGCATTATGAATTATGCATTATGAATTGTGAATTGTGCATTATGCATTATGAATTATGCATTCTCATATTCGGTGGGGTCGTCGATGCCTGCGTCGCGCAGGGCTTCGATGCGCTCGCGGCAGGTGCCGCACTTGCCGCAGTGCTTCTCGCCACCCTTGTAGCACGAGTAGGTCATGGCATAGTCCACCCCTAATGCCTTGCCTCGGCGGGCGATGTCGGTCTTGCTGATATTGGTGTAAGGCGCAAATACCTCTATGCCCTCGTAGGTGCCCTGATGCATCGCCATCGACATGGCATCGATAAATCCCTGACGACAATCGGGATAAATGGTGTGGTCGCCGGCATGGTTGGCAATCATCACACGGCTCAGACCGTTGCTCTCGGCAATGCCACAGGCTATCGCCAGCATGATGCCGTTGCGGAACGGCACCACGGTAGCCTTCATGTTCTCCTCGTCGTAGTTGCCTTCGGGAATGGCGTCGGCACTCTCGAGCAGCGCGCTCTTGAAGTAGCGGTGCATGAAGTCGAGCGGGATGATGAGGTGCTTGATGCCCAAGTGCTGGCACTGCGCCACGGCATACTGCTGCTCACGGTGGTTCTGTGTGGAGCCGTAATCGAAGGTGATGGCGAGGGCTATCTCGTCGCGATACTCATGCAGCATGGTGCACGAATCCATGCCTCCCGAGAGGATTATTACAGCATCTTTTGCCATATCACTTATTGTTGAGACTGTCGAGGACGCGTTGCTTCACCATGTCTTGATGCTCAGCGTCGCCATAGTTAACAAATGGCACTATAGAGATGCCGCCACGCGGATTGAAATATCCTGTCACCTCCAGGTACTTGGGATCCATGAGTTTCACCAAGTCCTTCATGATGATGTTCACGCAGTCCTCGTGAAAGTCGCCCTGATTGCGGAAGCTGAAGAGATAGAGTTTCAAGCTCTTGCTCTCCACCATGCGCACCCGAGGAATGTAGCGGATAATGATATGACCAAAGTCGGGTTGCCCAGTAATGGGGCATAGCGCCGTGAACTCGGGGCAGTCGAAAGTCACCACATACTCATTGTCGGGGTGCAGGTTGTCGAAGGTCTCCAGCACCGCCGAGTTATACTTGTCCTCATATTTTGTGCCCTGGTTACCAAGTAACGATATACCACCGGCGTTTTCCTGATTTCTTGACATAATATAAAGATATTAATGATTTTGCGCTGCAAAGGTACAAAAAAATTTTATATATAAAGGCGTCGTAGGTGTCAAAGTATAGCGAGCGTAAGCCTTGCAATAAACCCTCGCAATTTAAGATGACACTTTTCTTCACACCTCATCGCGCAAGCGATAGATGTTGCGCAGGGTTTCAAACTGGCTCGGCGACGACTTTAGGGTGGCGGTGTCAATTAGGGGATTGTAGCTGCTCGTGATGAGCTGCGGAGTGACAGTGGCAGCGCCGAGCAGTGGCTTATCGCTAACTGGCACAGGCAGATGCCAGCCAAAGTGGCGGTTAAGAGCCTCTATCACCATTGCCGTGCCACGCATTTTACCCTGGCGGCTGTAGCCTGCAATGTGCGGTGTCGCCACAAAGGCCTTGTCGAGTAATTCACGACGGATATTAGGTTCGCGCTCCCAGCAGTCGAGTGCCACATCGCCCTGCCAGTGCAGCAGCGCGTCGTTGTCGCACACCGCTCCGCGAGCCGCATTCATTATCAGTTTGCAGCGTTTCAACCCCTGCAAAAACTCCTCGTTGCACAGGTGCCAAGTGGGGTACTTGCCATCTTTAGTTAGCGGCGTGTGGAAGGTGATAATGTCGCACTCCTGCTGCAATAAGTTGAGTGGAGAGAGTGGAGAGAGTGGAGAGGAGAGAGTTTTTTCAGTTGAGCGAGGAGAGTTGAGCGAGGAGAGAACTCCGTTCCACGTTGCACGTTGCACGTTCCACAACTCATCGGCAAGTGGCGGGTCGTTGAGAAGGACACGGTAGCCAAGCTGCTGTGCCCAGCGTGCCACGATGCTCCCCACGTGGCCCACACCCACCACTCCAAGAGTGATGGGGCCTTTCACATTATTAGCCGATACCCACTGTAAGATAGTGGCGTGCACCCATTGCGCCACGGCGGGAGCGTTGCAGCCCGGGGCGTTGACAACGGTGATGCCCTTCTTGTGACAACAGTCGAGGTCGATGTGGTCGGTGCCAATGGTTGCCGTGCCTATGAACTCCACTTTGCTGCCTTCAAGCAGAGCACGGTCGCAACGGGTGCGCGTGCGAGTGAGCAGCACGTGGGCATCGCGCACCACATCGCTATTAATCTCAGCCCCAGGGACATAGAGTACCTCTTGAGCCACTTGCTCAAGAATGCCACCGATATAGGGAATTTTGTTATCGACTACTATCTTCATCGTCACACAAATCTCAATAGAAATCTTCTTCTCTAAACCCTAAACTTCAAGTTCACTTGAATAATCACACTATAACCATTGCCACGATATATACTGTGAGCATCGCTATCAGGAGCCATGTCGTCACCGCTTGGCGAGTCTCATGCTTGGTAATCACATACCAGTGACCAAACTGGATAGCCAAGCACATGTTCATCAGTGGCAAGTAAAGCAGGAAATCGTTATAATCGACCAGCATCATCAGCAACACAAAAATTGAGAGAGCCACAAAGAAGTTGTTATAGGCGCGCACGTGCACGCTGTAGTTGAGCATAGTCTTGAAGTTGCCCACTGTGAGTAGCACAGTGAGGGCTGTGGTGGCGATGGCTACCGATATCGCCCATCCTTTACCGGCATAGACTGGCGCGTCGCTCCACACCAGCGACAACTCGGGGGCACGAAAAGCCTGCGTACTCTCAAGGCCGGTGCCTAAAGCTATCCAATAGGGAGTAACAAGCCCAAAAACAATCGCCAGTACCGCCCGCACATTCAATGCTCGCATATAGGCAAAGCCCACTATGAACAGTGGCACAAGCAGCAGGAACACATAGTGGTATATCGAGAAAAACGACAGTAGCGCCATTATCAAGAACACGCCTTGCGACGCCATCTGCTGCTTGCCGTAGAGGTCAAAGACAAAGAACAGCGCGATTACCACCACCAGGCACATCGCTGTGCCGGCAAAGAAGCGGGTGCTGAGGAACGGATTCATGCCCTGCAACAGCACAAAGACCGACGCAAAAACGAAGCAGTTATAGGTCTTGATGTAGCGGTACATGATGTTGAGCGTGACAAGCAACACACCAGTCACGATATTGCACAACACAGCCACAAAACATGAGGTGTCGTGGCTTATAATCCAATTAGCGATGTTGTGCAGTGTGCCGTAGCCACGCTGTGGCACGTCGAAGTTGCCGCTGGCAATCACCGATAGAATGACAAGAATCAGCAGCGACATCCCGAAAAAGCCGCGATTATTAAAATAATCCACTATGTAACTGCCTTTCTTTGCCAAGATATACTTATTTTAGTTGAGAGGTGAGTGGGGAGAGGTGAGTGTTTTTGGGGAGAGGTGAGTGTTTTTGGGGAGAGGTG
>CALAVD010000540.1 GCA_937892085.1 uncultured Prevotellaceae bacterium | reverse complement strand
ACGAAGGGAAAAAAGAGGCAGGGCATCTGCAAATCAACAAGAACGTGCTTATCAGGCTTGCCGACCTTCACAACGAGCTGCTCAAGAGCACTAAGCATCCTGAATATGGAGCAGAATTCTATAAGACGCTGCCATTTATCGTGGAACTGCGCTCAAAGACTCCCCAAGCGCAACAGGTGGGCGAACTCGAGACTTGCTTTAACGCGCTCTATGGCACGCTGATGCTCAAGCTACAAGGCAAAGAGCTCAGCAGCGACACACAAGCCGCTGTCAGCCAGATTTCTCATTTCATTGGCACCCTCGCCGCTTATTATAAGAAAGACGAAGAGAAACCTATCTTTGGAAATGAATTAGACGACAATATAATTTAAAACAAGGGAGTTACAAGTAACAACATTTACAACAATTGTCTTGTTAGGTTGTTTACTTGTTAGCTCGTCAACTAATAAAAATGGACAAAAAAAACATATTGATAACTGGTGTCAACGGGCAATTAGGGCACGAAATGAGAAAAGTGCTCGACGGCGACATTTTTGTCAATGCCATATACACCGATGTGGAGGAGCTTGATATCACCAACGCTCAAGCCATTGAGGAGTGCGTGATGAGCAACAAGGTGGACTACATCGTGAATTGCGCCGCCTTCACTGCCGTTGATGCCGCCGAGAGCAACGTGGAGCTATGCACAAAGCTGAATGTGGAAGCTCCTACCCTGCTCGCACAAGCGGCGCACCGCCACGGCGCTAAGCTGATCCACATTTCTACCGATTATGTGTTTGACGGCACCAACTGCCGCCCTTATCGTGAGGACGACCCAGTGTGCCCCACTTCGGTTTATGGCAGCACCAAAGCCGACGGGGAGCGTCACATCTTGGAGATAGCCCCCGAGAGCATCGTAATCCGCACCGCTTGGCTCTACTCGCCTCATGGCAAGAATTTCGTCAAAACAATGATAGAACTGGGGCGAAGCCGTGAGACGTTGCGTGTGGTGTGCGACCAGATTGGCACCCCGACTTACGCTCTCGACCTCGCCAGTGTAATCAAGACTTTTATCGACAGCGAGCAGTGGCATCCGGGCATCTACCACTTCAGTAACGAGGGTGCAATTTCATGGTATGACTTTACTATGGCGATTCACCGCTTAGCAGGCATCACCAGCTGCTATGTGTTGCCCTGCACAACCAATGACTACCCCACTCCCGCCACACGCCCCCACTACAGCGTTCTCGACAAGAGTAAAATAAAAGCTACCCTCGGCATTGAAATCCCACACTGGGCAGAAAGCCTCGAGCAATGCATTCACTCAATGCTGAATGTATAATGCACAATGTATAATGTATAATGCACAATCTAGTTCTTCTATAACATCTATAATTTCTAGAACAACTATATAAAACTAACAACGATAAATGGCTTTTAACGACGAAATAACCAAGAGGCGCACCTTCGCCATCATTTCACACCCCGATGCGGGAAAGACCACCTTGACCGAGAAGCTCTTGCTCTTTGGTGGAGCGATTCATGTGGCCGGAGCTGTGAAATCCAACAAAATCAGGAAAACCGCTACCAGCGACTGGATGGACATCGAGAAGCAACGCGGCATCTCGGTGGCCACCTCGGTGATGGGCTTCAACTATAACGACTATAAAATCAATATCCTCGACACCCCAGGTCACCA
>CALAVD010000539.1 GCA_937892085.1 uncultured Prevotellaceae bacterium | reverse complement strand
CAGACGTGTGCTCTTCCGATCTGCCGATGCCGATATGATAAAATTTGCAGAAGCAACTGCTCGTGATATCCAAAAACTGAACCGAACACAGTTCAGAAACATCTATAGTGAGATTAAGCGAATACAGTCAAACTACGACAACAATGTTTCAGCTGTATATCTACTCAAACCAAAGGTTGCTTATGCATATGGACGTGCCGACAAATGGCAACGGTCAATGCTGCTTACCTTTAAAAACGTGTTTGACGCAGCAATCGATGAAGTTACCGACAAAACGACCTACGACAATTTCTGTAATTTAATGGAAGCCATTTTGGCTTATCATCGATGCTACAGTGAGAATAAATAGTATTTATAAATTGATAATAATAAGAAATATGAAACTAGTAAAGAAAATAAAATACACTGGCGAGCTCACTTTGATGACTGGTCTTCATGTAGGCGGAACAAACACTTCCCTTGGCATTGGCGGTGTTGACAGCGCCATTGTACGCAACCCTATTGACAACCTGCCATATATCCCTGGTAGTTCAATTAAAGGTAAGATGCGCTCTCTGCTTGAAATGAAGTTTGGTTACACCGTTGACGGCAAACCAACTGATGACCCCAACAATGAGGTTGGACGCTTATTTGGCACTACTAATGGCAGCAAGGGCGGAAGTCGCTCAAGGATAATCGTCCGTGATGCTTTTCTGAACAAAGAAAAATCGCCACGCTTTGAGAATGCCGACTTATATTATGCCGAGAGCAAAACAGAGAATGCAATTGACAGAATTAAGGTTCGCTCAAACCCTCGCACCATCGAGCGTGTACCTGCTGGCGCAGTTTTTGACATCAACTTTATTCTTGATGTCTATGAAGGCGATAATGAAGATGAACTCAAGAAAACTGTTGATTTAGGAATTCGCTTGCTGGAGGACGACTATCTTGGAGGCAATGGTTCGCGTGGTTATGGCCAGGGGAAAATCAACTGGATTGAAGGAACTCCCACCGAGGTTAAATTTTGATGCCTATGCCTAACTACAAGATAATCAAGATGACCAACATGTCACCAATGCATATTGGACTTGGACGTGACAGTTATGATGTGTCGGCTGGCGCATTGCATAGCGACACCTTAACTGCCGCACTGGCCTCTATACGTGCGTTGAGTGGCAAAGATGGTGACTTGAAGCAGTTTCTTGACTCGTTTGCGCTAAGTTCGGCCTTCCCATATAGCGGTGATACGTTTTTCCTGCCCAAACCATCAGGAAGGTTGAACGTTGAAGTAGATGGCATGAAGGAAAAGGACTACCGCAAGTTGCTCAAGAAGGTTATTTATGTGGCATCGCCCCTCCGGAAAAAGCTTATAAATGGCGAGAAACTGCTCATAACAAGGTGCCAACTTCAAGGGCAATACCTGCTTGAGAAAGGCGATGACAACTTTTTGCCGCCAATGGTGGGCAGAATTAATCAACGCGTAAAAGTGCCTCGAGAAGACAATAAAAATGCTGACCCATTTGCTTTTGAATGGACCTACTTTCGTAAGGACTGCGGACTATATTGCCTGCTTGACGCTCCAAGTGAAGTGGCAACCGAAGTTGAAAAACTATTCGAAGAACTTGGCGAGCAAGGAATGGGAAGTGATCGCAACGTGGGTGGAGGACATTTTGGAGTTGACACGGCAAGCACCTTTGAAATGGCCGATGTGAACGGTGCTAACGGCACTATGATACTCTCTATGTATATTCCAACTGAGCAAGAATTGAAACTGCTCAATGTGGAAACATCACGCTATCAATTATTGAAGCGCGGCGGTTATATAGCTGGCAGTTCAAGCGACAATTTGCGACACCTGCGCAAGAATACTGTCCACATGTTCTCTGCTGGTTCCGTCTTCAATACAATCTCCCCGATTTCAGGGAAAGTTGTTGACTTGAGGCCTTCATGGAAAGATGGAGACTTACACCCGGTTTACCGCAGTGGTAAAGCATTATCAATTAACATTAAAACTTCTGTATTATGAGCAGGCATAATGTTAAAATAAAAACTCTGTCGGCTGTGCATATGGGCAGTGGCAACAAGAAGGTAAGAGATATAGACTTCTTCGATAATAAAGATTTTGTATACTTTCTAAATGTTGATAAAATTGGCGATGCTTTAGGGATTGCCTCCAATCCATCTATAGCAAATGATTGGGCGAACAAGACTATGCTAGGACAGCAACTGCAGTTCTTAAGTAAGAGAGGTGTTGACTACAAAGAGTTCTCAAGACGTGTGCCCAATTATGTGGAAGAGTTTTCAGATAAGGCTCCTTCTGTTTCTATGCAAATGCGAGACGGACGCGGAATTGCCTATATCCCTGGCTCTACTATAAAAGGTGCAATCAGAACTGCCATTTTTGCTTTGCTTGCTAAAGATGAAAGAAGAGAATATATAAACAACCAAAGAGAAGCCGAACAATGGGGAAAGAATTTTTTTGGCGAGATTGCAGCCGACCCATTCAGGTTTTTAAAGATAGGTGACTCTTTTTTTGATAATCCCAGCATGGGTGTCATTAACACTGTTCAAATTAAAAAGAGCAATATAAACTATAATAGAGCTGATATCGACACCATTAAACAGTATGCCGAGGTCTTTCTTGCTGAGAACGAGTCAAACTTTTCATTAACACTCGACACAGGAGGTCTTGAAATGGCATATAAGTCTAAAAGAATTTCACGACAAGTGCCGCAATTCAAGTCTGTCGAAGATCTTTTTAACGCAATCAATACTCATACTAAGCATTTGGTGAAATCAGAGTTAGATTTGTGGGATGGAGTTATTGATGCTGAACCTATGTGTGATTTCTTAAATTATATAGTTGAAGAAATTGACGATTGTAGCCATAAAGAATGTGTCATGAGGATGGGTAATGCTTCTGGTAAGCGATTTATCACTGGAGGAATACTTGAAAACTTTAGATTCGTTCGAAACGCCATTCCAAAAACGCGGAGAATTGAACTTGCCGAAGACAATAAAGGTGTTTATTTTGATCTTCTTGGCTTCGTTAAACTGACTATTGTCGGTTGATTATGTTTTATAATATCAGCAATCATCCTTCTAAGTATTGGCCATCTCACCAGCTATCTCTTGCAAAACAAATGGCAGGTGAGGTGGTTGATATTCCTTTTCCGGAGGTCTCTCCCCATGATGGAGCAACCGATACATACCTAAATGCACAGCAATTCGCTCAAGAAATAATCAACAGGCTTGCCGACGGTGATGTGGTACACATTATGGGTGAACACACATTCATGTTCAGTCTTGTATCATTTCTGCTTGAACACGGGGTTCGTTGCGTCGCATCAACCACAATTAGAGAAGTTGAATATACCGAGAATGGGGAAAAAATATCTCATTTTCATTTTGTCGCCTTCCGCAATTACTATAAACCAACTGTGGATTAGTGGTTTATAGTACAAATAACACAACCTATTCATGGTGGTAGGGCTCGCCGCGGAGGATGGTCATGGCGCGGTAGAGCTGCTCGGTGAAGATGAGGCGTATCATCTCGTGGGAGAAGGTCATGGTGGAGAGGGAGATTTTCTCGCTGGCGCGGGCATAGACCTCGGGCGAGAAGCCGTAGGGACCGCCCACCACAAAGACGAGTCGGCGCTGAACGCTTGTCATCTTCTTCTCGATGTAGCGAGCAAACTCCATTGATGTGAACTGCTTGCCGTGCTCGTCGAGGAGCACCACAAAGTCGCTCTTGTCGAGTGCCGCGAGTATGTTCTTGCCCTCAGCATCCTTCTGCTGCGCCTCGGTGAGACTCTTGGTGTTCTTAGCGTCGGCAATATGCTGTATCTCAAACGGCACATAGTGCTTGAGCCTCGAGGTGTACTGCTCGATGCCCTTACTCAGATAGCCTCCGGCCATCTTACCAACTACTGCGAGAACAATTTTCATAAGTCATATTTAGCTGACAAGGGACGAGCTGACAAGGGACGAGCTGACAAGGCAAATGTCTCTGCCATAGTCTTGTTTGCTCGTCTGCTTGTTTGCTCGTCTGCTTGTTTGCTCGTCTGCTTGCTACCATTGTCTTGTTAGCTCGTCTGCTTGCTACCATTGTCTTGTTAGCTCTTGTTATTTCACAAAAAACTTGATGCCGCCGGGGTGGCAGGTCACTGTCATGTCGGTGATTTGCTCCATCGGTTCGCCGTCGATGTGATAGACGTGGGGCTCGGCGGTGTGGATCTTTATCTGGCGAGCTTTGTAGGTATCTACATGGCGGTTTTTATGAACCGTCTTGGTGAACAGGCTGCCGCCCACGATGCCGCTCTCGATGCGCTTGAAAGGCTTGATGACGGTGATGTCGAGAAGACCGTCCTGAATGCTGGCGTGAGGGGCGATATAGGCGTTGTTGCCATACTGCGACGCATTGGCACAGGTAATGACAAACACGTCTTCCTCAACCGTTTCGCCATCAATCTCGAAGGTGCAATGGATGGGTTTGTACTTGGCATAGACCTGAAACGCCGTCTTCACATAATTTAGAGGTCCTCGCGTGGAGCGCTTGGCATAACGGTCGGCAATCTCGGCGTCGAAGCCCATACCGCCGGTGCACACAAAGGTCTTATCGTTGAGAGTGCAGTAGTCGCACACCTCCACATGGTCGTTGTTGATAATTTCAATCGCTTTGCGCATATTCATGGGAACCTCCAAGTGGCGGGCAAGCCCATTGCCTGAGCCACAGGGGATTATCGCCAATGCCGTGTCGCTGTTGGTCAAAGCCGATGCCACGCCATTGACGGTGCCGTCGCCACCCACGGCAATAACTCCGTAGTAGCCTTCCTCCACGGCTTTCGCCGCCAGGTCGCTCACACGCATCTCACGAGTCACAAGCTCTATTTTCAGGTCAAACTTATTGTGGTCAATAACGTCGTTCAAAAGTTTTGGCACTTGCTCCTTCTTGCTGTTGCCCGAGAAGGGGTTGATGATTGCCATGAGTTTCTTGCGATTTTCCATGCTGCAAAATTAGTGTTTTTTTATCAAACAATTACAAACAATTACATACAATTGTCTTCGACTGGTCTCTTTTCAAACAATTACAAACGATTACATACAATTGTCTTCGTCTGATCTCTTTTCAAACGATTACAAACGATTACATACAATTGTTTTCGTCTGGTCTCTTTTCAAACAATTACAAACGATTACATACAATTGTCTTCGACTGGTCTCTTTTCAAACGATTACAAACGACAGGGTGCGTCTGGGATTATATCAAATATGTTTAATTCGCCTAATTCGCCGTTTATAGAATAAAAAACCGCAGCTATAAAAGCCACGGTTCCTTCTTTAACTAACCTTCTTGAAGAGATTATTTCTTCTTGCGGTTGCCATAGCGGCTCAAGAACTTATCAACACGACCAGCGGTATCGACGAGCTTCTGCTTGCCGGTAAAGAATGGGTGTGATGAACTGGTAATCTCAAGTTTTACCAGGGGATAAGTCTTGCCATCAACCTCGATAGTCTCCTTAGTGTTCACAGTGGAGCGAGTGATGAAAACCTCTTCGTTAGACATGTCCTTGAAAGCAACTTCGCGATAGTTGTCAGGATGAATACCTTGTTTCATTTTAAATATATATTTAATTTGTTATACAATAACGGCGTTGGTAAGACACCTAAAATTGTAATGGCGTGCAAAGGTACAACATTTTTTTGGAACAGCAAAACAAATTCCT
>CALAVD010000538.1 GCA_937892085.1 uncultured Prevotellaceae bacterium | reverse complement strand
TGGAGTTCAGACGTGTGCTCTTCCGATCTTATTTACATTCCTTCGAAACCTTGAAAATCTCGGGGAAATAATGCGCTATCTCATTCTTCTCAAAATCGATGGTTCCGAAACCTTTCACGCCTGGGGTGTCGATTATGTGTCCTGCATTGTCACCAGGGATGTCGAGCATCTCGCTGAAGGTGGTGGTGTGCATTCCCGTGTGATGCACCTCAGAGATATCCCCCACCCTGAGTTTTGCGTTAGGCACCAACATATTAATTATTGAGCTCTTCCCTACTCCCGAGTTGCCACTGAACAATGCCGTCTTGCCTCGAAGCTGCTCTTGCAAGAGGTCAAGACCCTCACCTGTCATCACCGACATTGGGACAACAGTGTAACCAATACTCCTATATAAATAAATGACAGCATCTATCAGCTCACGGTCCTCAGGTTCAACGATAAGGTCTATCTTATTGAAAACGATAGTCACTGGCACATTATAGGCCTCGGCAGTAGCGAGGAAGCGATCAATAAACACCGTGCTTGTTTCAGGATTGATGAGAGTCACCACCAGTACTGCCAAGTCGAGGTTGGCAGCAAGAATTTGGAACTCTCGCGAGAGATTGCTGGCTCGGCGTATGATGTAGTTGCGTCGAGGCAGTATCGAGCAAATAAACGCCGTGCCATCTTCCTTGACCTCTATCTCCACATTATCACCCACCGCCACAGGATTAGTGCAACGGAAACCTTTAAGCCTTAGGTTGCCTTTAATTTTGCAGTTGCGCTCGGTACCATCGTCAGTGCGCACGATGTACCAGCTACCAGTATTTTTAATCACTAATCCTTGTTGCATCTTGTTGAAATCTGAAATATGCGACAAAATTAGAAAAATATCTCCAAATTACCAAAGACAATGAGTAAAACGATTGCAGAAGATAAAGCAATAAAATAAGTGAAGGGTTTTGACTATATGTTATAAAACATATAATTTTGCATCGTTTTTAATAACACATTGTATTACAAAAATTAATTTATTATGAACGTTGAAACTATTGGTCTTTGGGCAGGTGCCGTTTGGAACTCTCTGAACGATGCTAATGGAACCCAGGACATGAAAGGTCTGAAGAAAGTAACTAAACTTAAAGAGAAAGAAATTTTTGCCGCTATTGGTTGGCTCGCCCGCGAAGGTAAAGTTAACGTAGCTTCAGATGAAGAAGGCAAGCAGATAGAGGTTACTTTGCTCTAATTTGACAATCTATTTTTAAGGTTTATCTAAAAAACAAATCGAGGGTGTGGAATTCCACATCCCCGATTTGTTTTATGCTAAGTGTATTGAATGTTATAACTCTCCTCCCATCTTGCGATAGAGCTGGTAAGTCTCCTTGAAGTGCTTAAGTTGCTTCTCGCTGAAAAAGATGCGATGGTTCACGCCACGCTCACTTATAAGCAGCACGTCGGCATATTCACAATGAGCTAAGCCTGCAACAATATCGCGCGATTGTTCGTCCATTGCATTGTCAAAATTTTCACAATAGAACTTCCCATCGTTAGTGCGCTTAATGCCAGTAGGTGTATAATCATAATAGAAGCCATCAAGATTGAAACGCATCTTATTGAAATTGATGGGGTCATCGGCATAGAAATGCACCACAAATCTCAAAGGCTCAGGAACGCCATTGGTGGTGTTGAAGTAGAAATAGATATCGTTTACCTTAGTATTGGTGTTAATGCCCTTAAGAATAAACTCAGTATCACCACCAGTTGTGGGAGTGGCCGTTCTGAATAGTGCCATAAGTGAATCTTGAGGAGTAGAAATCACTTCATTAGGTTCCCATTTGTAGGGTTCTGGTCCCGACGCATCATAATGAACAATAGTGTAGTCCATGTTCAGCAACGAGTCGAGTTCAGCATCTCGCATAGATTTCACAGCTCTCAAAGAATCCTGTATTGCCAATTGTTCGGGAGAGAGTGTGACATGATGCTTTCCTGTACAGTTGATACATGCTGCACAAGTGCAACTGCACACGCCATTAGCTGTCGAAAACAACGACGCGCACGAAAGATTAACAATTGTCAGCATAAACGCCGACAGATAAATAAATTTTTTCATTTCTTACTTGTTTTATGTCTTATATAGATGAGTCAATCCAAAAGGGGTCTCACGAGCTTTTTATGGATTACCACAAAATCGTTTGCAAAATTATACAAATAATCAGAAAATCACAATAGGTAAAGCCTAAAAAAACGTTTTTATGCCACAAAAATGTTTCATATTGAGTTTCGATGCTTTTATTTGGTGGCTAAAACAGCACCTGTAAAAGTCTATCCACCTCATTAATCAGAGCGTCGCCATTCATGCCACGTGCAACGATTGTGCCGTCAGGAGAAATAAGTACAGCATAAGGGATGCCCGATATTCCATATATATCGGCTGGCTCAGTAAGCTTATGGCCGCCCATCATCACATGCCACGGAATTGCAAGCTCCTGGATAGATTTCTGAGTGGCGGCAGGATCGTCCCACACTGACACGCCTATAATTTTAAGCCCATCATCTTTATATTCATCATAGAGATAGGCCAGTGGGCTCGCAATCTCCTTTTGGCACGAGACACACCAACTTGCCCAGAAATAGAGCAACGTATAGTTCACACCATCACCTGCATAATGCGACAATTTCTCGACATTGCCACCATGTGATTTCACTTCAAAATCAACAAATCGTTTCCCCTGAGCTGTGTTCTCTCGTGCATCGGCATTGTTGACCGCTTTCTGCACACGTTTTAATTTTAAATACTGCTCAGGCGCTTTTTTCAATATCAGTTCAAGCTCCGAAGGAGTGAAGTCTCCTTCGGTCACATATTGTGTGAACGCCCATTGCCCTAAGGGATTGTCTTTATTAGCAAGATAATTGTTATAAAGGCTATTGAGGAGATTATTCTTGCGGTTGTCCTCGCGCTGCTGCGCCTCGGCATCGGTTATCTCATTATTTTGCTTTGCAAGTGCGATATTCTGCCACTCTTGTTCATACTTGTCGAGCTGCTTTACTATGTCATTGAATTTCTCATTGAGAGGGGTTCCCGAGATTTTTAGGGCGGCGCCCCACTCCACTTCAATATCACCCTTCTCAACAACCAAATCCAAACGATTGTCTTCAACAAGCAATCGTGCAAAATAGGCTTCATCCACGTTTCCATCCAATGTCAACTCTTTCTCAAGCACGGTCACGCTGTCGATTGTATCGCCCGTGTCATAATTTGTCAGGAAGGCCTTTTTCCCATCAAAATCATGATTAGAGAAATGAACAGTCAGCTTGTAGTCTTTAATGCACGAAGTAAATGTTACACAAAGCAACAAAAGCAGCAACGACAATAGATTCTTCATAGACAGTTATCTTGATATATGTTAGTCCACAATAGACTTATATAGCAATGAGTGAATGTGTGAGCGGGCACTGACACGAGTGAATGCAGGATTGTCGCGTGTGGGACACACGCGGTTGCTCAAGAAGATGTAAATCATGTCGTTCTTGGGGTCTATCCAGTAGCACGTGCCAGTAAAACCAGTGTGACCCACAGTCTCGGCGGTAGCCTCATCGCAAGTGCTTGACGCGTCTTTGTTCTTGAGATTGGGCTTGTCGAAGCCTAAGCCACGATGTGAATGCGGGCTCTTTGACTTGAGGAAAGTGTCAACTGTTGATTTCTTGTAATAAGTTACGCCACCATATTCTCCACCATTGAGCCACATCTGGAAGAGTTTAGCGAGGTCGTTGGCGTTGGAGAACAGTCCGGCATTGCCCTGCACACCACCCGAGAATGCCGCTAACTCATCGTGAACATAGCCATGAATGTGCTGTTTGCGAAGATAAGTATCCACTTCGGTATATGCAATCTGCTCCGGAGCAAATTTGTTCAATGGGCGATATGTGGAGTGATATGCGCCAAGTTTACCGAAGATGTTTTTGTCAAGATAAGCATCCATTTCGGTATGAGTGATGTTCTGCAAGGCATCGGCAAGCAGGCAGAAGTTCAAGCAGCTGTAGCAATATTTCTTGTTTGGACGCAATTTAGAGTGATAGATACGCGTCATTATCGAGTCGTATGTCACCTTACCGCCATAGATGCCATCGGCGATAGCGATATTAAACTCCTTCGAGGGCTCACTGGCAAGAATATCGGTGCGCAATTTGGCATCTTTATTGCCATAGGCATCCTTCATGATCTTGATGGTATTCACCTCATTGGGAGTGTTGGTTATCAATTTGCCTTCATAAGTGGCGGGATCAAACATCATTTCCCACATGCTCAACGAGGGTTGCATTCCTGTCTCATGATAAAGGAGCTGCCTGAAAGTGAGGTCACTCTTATCGGTGTCTCGCAGTCCTGATATATATTTGCTGGCACGCTCATCGAGTTTGATTTTGCCTTCATCATAGAGCTTCATTATACCGCTCAACGTGCCGGAAGCCTTTGAAACTGATGCCAAGCCATAGAGAGTGTTGTCGCCAACGGGAATGCCCGAGTTGAAGTTTATCTCCCCGTATGAGCGATCAACCACCACTTTGCCATGTCGCGCCACCAGCACTTGGCAGCCAGGGAACGCTTTCTGGCTGATGCCATAGTTACAGATGGAGTCAATTCTCGACAGCAATTTGTCGTTGAAACCCACCTCAACAGGCAATGTGTAGCCGAGTCGTGTGGCGGCATATTTCACGCCGGAACCGGCACGAAGCACTTTGTGATTTGTTCTCGACTTCACTGTCACCGGCAAAACGCCATTAGCAGGACTGCCACCGAAGACGGTCTGTGCCGCATAGTCTTGCCACACTTCATTGTTGCCATAACCGAACACCACGGCATCGACGTTGGCATCGGTCACGAGGTCGGCATAGCTTGGCAGCTTCTCGGGAGAGTCAAGAACCACGACAGTCACATTCTTGACATTCTTGGCAGCGGCTAATGCCTGTGCTAAATACTCTTCATCGCTTATGACAATAATCAGCTGGTCTTTGCCAGCATCAATAGTGCTGTTATAAGTTTTCACATTAGCATAGCTGGAGCAACGCTTCACGAACATATCACCAACTCCAAGCGACAGGACTCGAATATTACCGTTCTCCACATCCTTGATAGGCAATACATCTTTTTTATTTTCAGCCACAGTAACAGCGGCAGCAATAAGGCGACGGTTTAGGTCTTGAGCATACTCGGTGTTGACTTGGTTAGCAATCTTATCTATATCAATAGGCGTTTTTGCGCTGTCAATTATCCCCAAGGCATATTTGTATCTCAACATCTTCTTGCAGCGAGCCTCGATGTCTTGCCAACTGATGGTGCCGTAGTCGATGGCTGTCATCACGGCATTAATGCTCGCCTCGATATCGCGAGGCATGAGCAGAACATCGTTGCCTGCCAAGATGGCATTGACACAAGGGTCGCCTGGTATGGACTTTGCTCCTGCCATGTCAAGGGCATCGGTAAACACCAAGCCCTCGAAGCCCATGTCACGCTTGAGCAAACCTGCCACGCAATCTCTTGACATTGAGCACGGCGTAGTGCCGTCGTCGAAGAACGCCACATCGATGTGAGCAGTAAGAATGCCGCCAAGACCTGCTTTAACATAGCTGTCGAATGGTACTAAGTCATACATCCGCATCTCCTTAAACGACTTGTCGAGAAGCGGCAATTCCTTGTGAGAATCGGCAGTAGTAGAGCCATGACCTGGGAAATGCTTCGCTGTTGACAACACTCCACCATCTTCTAACCCCTTTGCAAATGCCACGCCGTGCCGAGCCACCACTTCGGGACTATAACCAAAAGACCGTGAACCAACCACAGTGCCTTCACGGTCGAGGACATCGAGGACTGGGGCAAAATTCACATGGACACCCATCAACCGGCACTCTCGCGCCAGTTCTTTGCCATACTCGTAAAGCAGCTGGTCGTCATTAATCCCACCTAACAGCAAGTTGTGGGGAAACTCGGGAGCGTCTTTCAAGCGCATCGTCAATCCCCACTCTGCATCAAGGGCTATCATCAGCGGGATTGACGAGAGCGACTGAGCATAATTGGTAATCTCAGCTTGTGTTCTTATTTCACTGCTCTCAAATATCAAACCGCCAACCTTGAAATTCTCTACATATCTGTCCACCAGCATCCTTGACTCTTCAGCTCTATTGGGGCTGATTGCCATTATCATGATTTGTGATATGCGTTCTTGGGGCGACAACTTTGAATAGGTGTCTTCGACCCATTTTTCCATCTTCTGTGCATCGGCACGATTGAGAATGGATGGTCTTACTGCCAATGCTTGCTGCACTCCGAGCAAGAGAGCAGCAAGCGTAAGCAATAGTGATTGATGATGTTTTTTCACAATTATTTCTATCAATTATTTGTCGGATGTTTCGGACTTGTCAGTTGTGGCAGAGAGAAGAGTTTTGTACTTTATCCTTCGTCCTTTGTACTTTTTATTTCTTTACCATACGTGGTTTATCGGTGGCAGTCACCATGCGGCCGCTCTTGGTGAGCTGCTTGATGTAGCTCTTCATGTGCTCGCCGTAGGGGATAGTGTCAACGAAGGGGCGCGCTCCTTTACCAAGCACTTCCATGTGGTCACCGCCATTAGCAAGATAGTCGATAGTGCCAATCAAATAAGTCTTGTTGGGATTAATCTTCTTACCGTTAAGCTTGGCGGTGGTTATCTTGGGATTTTCATTGGTTCCCGTATATTCCACATAAAACTCCTTGCTCAAGGCATCGCCGCCACGGGTTGCCATTACGCGCAGCGCTTCAAGCAGGTCGCTACCGGTCACCTCCACTACCACAAAACGGTTGTCAAAGGGGAACATCGAACCAATCAAGCCCTCTGTGACATTGCCTTTAGGCATAGGCTGACGAATACCACCCTTGTTCATAATCACACCTTCCAGTTTCTTGATTCCAGTGATGCCGGGCATCATCTCCATCACGGCATCGCAGAGCCAGTTCTGCGAAGCGATGTCGCCATCCTTCATTGCCAGTGCCGAAGTGCCAAGAACATTGTTCATCACACTGTCAACCTTGAATTTGTAAGGTTTCAACCATGCTTCCATAGCAGGGTAATTGGCCTTTGCGTCAAAGCTCTTGTCAAGCTTAATTTGATTATATTTCACGCTCCAGTCATCAAGGTCGATGTCGTAGGTTGCGATATACTTGCCAGTCTTGCCGTTCTGACCGATGGTGATGATCTTGCCGTCGGCGTTCCTGACTTGAGTGCGGGGATCACCGGGTTCAAGAAGGGTGTGAGTGTGACCGCCCACTATCATATCAATGTAATGCGACTTGGTTGCGATGATAGAGTCACCCACTAAGCCCACTGCTTCGGGATAATAACCAATGTGAGAAACCATCACGGTGAAATCAACACCTTGCACTTCCTTGAGATATTTGGCGGTGGCATCGGCAACCACAGCGTTGTCGAGATAAACCATGCCTTCATATTTGTCATCGCTGATAAGCCCCTTGGGATTGACATTGATGCCAAAGAAGCCTATGCGCTTGCCGGCAACGGTGCGTATGCTGTAAGGCTGGAACACATCGGCAAGAGGAGTGTTGCTCATGTCATAGTTTGCCGAGAGTTTCACAGCTTTGATTTTCTTGTAATGCTCTGCGAGCTCGTCAATGCCGTTGTCAAACTCATGGTTACCGAGAATAATCATGTCATAACCGAGGCTGTCCATAGCAGCATACTCCACTTCACCTCTAAACAGCGAGAAATAGAGCGTGCCCTGCACGGCGTCACCGGCATGAACGGCAATCACGTTCTTGTTGTTGCGACGTATCTCATCCATCGCTGCGCGGCGACGAAGCAGACCGCCAAGGTCGTCATTGGGCTCTATCTGGCTATGGGTGTCGTTGGCACCAATAACAATCAAGTGCTCAGCCTGCAAATTAGGTATAGCAATAAGTGCAATAGCAATTGCCAAGATAATTTTTGAGAACTTCTTCATAATGATTTCGTTTAGAATTAATAATTTTACGAAATTACAAATTTTATCCCGACCTATATCTATATACTCTCGTTTTTTTGCATTTTTTATAAAATTGAAAACCTCAATACTGCCAACTAAAAATTAATAACTAAAATTTTATTACTACTTTTGCAAATTATTATCAAACATTCATTCTACTATTTAAGTACATTATTTATTTACATTATCTGAAAGATGGCTAACAACAATAAAACCAACGGGAAAAAAACCGATTCGAAGAAGAAAACTACTAAACAGAAAAACAAGAAAGAAGACATATCGACAAAAAGAACTATTGCTTTCATCGCAGGACTTTTTGTACTCGCATTGAGTGTTTTCCTCATTGTCGCTTTCGCTTCTTTCATCGCTAACGGAGGATCGGAAGAAAAAAACGCATGCGGATCACTGGGAATAACGGCTTCTCAAACACTTTTCAATGGAACTTTCGGTATCGCTACGTTTTTTATACCGGTTTACCTTATCATGGTAGGGCTTAACCTTGTGGGATCTTACAAGTTTAAGTTGCTAAAGTCGTTCATACTTTTCTCACTTCTCATGATCTGGACCAGTTTCTTTGCTGCAGTCGTAACACCGGAAATAAACTCGTCAGTACTTTACGGAGGAGAACATGGAAGACATTTGCAGACTCTCATTACAAAGCAACTGGGGCCAGCAGGGGTATATCTCACTCTTATAATAACGGCTATTCTTTGGGCTATTTATTTCTATAGCAGGACTCAAGAATTCATCACCAAGATGCTAAGACTCGACAAGATTAA
>CALAVD010000537.1 GCA_937892085.1 uncultured Prevotellaceae bacterium | reverse complement strand
GCGACTCTCTGCTATGTGCCGCCTACAACCACGATGTGGCTGGTGGAAAGTGGAAGGAAGTTCCTCGTTCCTCGTTCCACGTTCCTCGTTCCTCGTTCCACGATAAACGAATAACTCTTAACTATGAAAATGGGATTTATCATTATAATTCTTTTGGCGTTACTTGTTCATGGCTATGTGCTGTGGCATGTGTATCAGGTTCTTCCGTTCCCTGTGTGGGCTAAATGGACTGTTGTGGGGCTTATGATTGCTTCGCTGGCGATGATGTTAGCGGGCTTTATGGGGGTCTTCGACCGTATGCCGCTGGGCTTGGCGTCGGCGGCCTACGACGTGAGCACCTCGTGGCTTATCGTGTTTCTTTATCTGCTCATCGCCTTTGTGTTGCTCGATGTGGGGCGGCTGTGCCACCTGGTTCCTAAGGAATGGGTTTATAACAGCACTTGGACAGCTGGCGCCATCACGGTGCTGATAGCAGGACTGTTAGTCTATGGCAACATCCATTATAATAACAAGGTGCGAGAGCCGCTGACCCTGAATACCGATAAGCAGCTGTCAAAGCCAGTGAAAGTGGTGATGGTGAGCGACCTGCATCTTGGCTATCACAACCGCAAGGCCGAGTGGCAGCGCTGGGTGAAAATGATAAATGATGAGAATCCCGATCTGATTTTAATCGCTGGCGATATCATCGACGGTTATGTGCGTCCGCTGAACGACGAGGACATGGCTGCGGACTTCCGTCGGCTTACCGCTCCAGTGGTGGCATGCTTGGGAAATCATGAGTACATTACCGGCATCGACAAGGCGCTCGATTTCTACGAGCGTGCTGGCATCACGCTGCTGCGTGATTCAGTGGTGACGATGGGCGACCTGGTGATAGTGGGACGTGACGACCGCTCCAACCGCCATCGCAAGAGCGCCGCACAGTTGCTGGCTGGTGTGGATAGGAATAAATATATCATTCTGCTTGACCACCAGCCATATAACCTGGAAGAGTCGGAGCAGGCTGGTGTCGATCTCCAGTTTAGCGGTCACACCCACGAGGGACAGGTGTGGCCCATCAGCCTTGTTGTAGATGGTATGTATGAAAAGGCCTGGGGAGCGTATCGGCGTGGCAACACCCACTACTATATTAGCTCTGGCTTAGGAATATGGGGCGGTAAATACCGCATAGGCACCCGCTCAGAATATATAGTGGCGACGCTTCGATAGTGCTGTCGCTTTGCTGTTTTCCCGCTTTATTAAAAGTGAAAACCCGCCATTCACATGGAGGGTTTTCTTTCTAAAATGAAGTCGAACAAATTTACGAGTAATGTAAAGTTTTTTCAGGGTATAGATTTAAGGACTTTGTATTGATTGTTAACTGAATAATGAAGCTTGGCGGTATTGCGCGGCAGGCAATGCGGTGTGGAATGAAGGCCGTGGAGCGCGTTGGTGAGAGGCGAGGGCGAGGTTCATGGTCCAGCCCTGAGTCTTGTTGCGAATGTTGAGTCGTGCCAGGCCCATGAAGCGTCCCGCAATAGCGTAGATGAAGCGCACTATATCGTCGATGCTTGAGAAGTTGGTCTTGCTCACGCTTGCCATTGTCTTGCCTCCTACTTCGAGGGTGGCAAAGATCAGGTCGTTGATTGATAATGATGTTGCGTTGTTGTTCATAGTTTTGTCCTCCGTTTTTTGATATTATTTGTTTTTACATTGCAAAGGTACAGCGCCAATGTGCCAAAATGCTGCCCATTAAAAATAAATGAAGTTAAGACGCGCGTTATTTATCCCTAAACTCAAGAATTCGGGCCGATGGGAGCTCTTTTTCTTGATTTTGGGGACTTCATTTCTTTGTCATGAAGGACAAAAATATTCACGACGATTCACCCGTCACAGCTCACTCGAGGGCGGCGACAAGATTACATAGAATAGGAGTCACAGGTAATGGTAATATCGCCTCAAGACTTATAGGCGATAATATAGTTGCTGTAAGGGAGTTTGGAGATGAGATGCACAACTATGTAGCTCAGAGCGAGACTTGTCACGAAAACGAAGGGGATTGAAACATAGTAGCTCATTCCAAGATTGTTGACTATAGGGTCAAGAATAAAGTTGTCAATCTGCTTGTGAACCAAATATATGCCAAAGCTGTGCTGAGCAAAGTTGTAAACCACTCGCTTCATGCGGTCACTAAGCTTGATGTGCTTGATAATGATGAAGTAGCATGCACACAGCAGCACCA
This sequence comes from uncultured Prevotellaceae bacterium, assembly GCA_937892085.1. Taxonomy (GTDB): domain Bacteria; phylum Bacteroidota; class Bacteroidia; order Bacteroidales; family Muribaculaceae; genus Sodaliphilus. Next base: position 6,548 of record CALAVD010000537.1, on the reverse strand, counting down.
CGTTGATGCTGGTGCGCTTCTGAATGATTTTATAGGGTTCACCCACCCATCTAAGCAGCAGTGGCAAAGCAATCACTACCAGTAGTATTAACACATGCCACCACTTGAACTTAGTGATGTTGACATAACGGCGAATGTAGTATCCCATCATGCAAATCCACAAGTAGCCCATAAAATAGTAGAGCGCCCCAGATTCCAAATGGAGGGCCTTATTGAAATCGTTGTCGATAAGTCCGAGGTAAGGAATAGTCATTGCCAAGCATCCCACCAGCAGCAGGAGCCGCACATCGCCACGGCTGCACTTCTCGAGCCAGGTGGCGACCATTGGGGTAAGCAGATAGATGCCAAAGATGACGTAGATGAACCAATAAGTGCCAAACTGCGGCGTGAAAAACATGAGCACCAGCGCATTGGGCAACTGGGACCACTGGATGCCATTAATGAAGCAACATATCAGCAAGTATATTACCGTCCATATCAACATGGGCAAGAAAATCTTTAAGAAGCGGCGCTTCATGAAGGGGACAAAGGGTTTGGGCTTGTTGAATACCAGAGCACCCGAAATCATGAAAAAGAGCACTGAAGCGCCAGCAACGGTGAAATATTGCAGGGGTGCGATAATCTCTCGGCCCTGTGTGCCTCCAGGAATCACTGAGTGGTCGAGCAGCACGCACAGGCATGCAAACGAGCGTATAGCGTCAATCCAATATAGTCGGTTGTCGTCGAGCTTGGTCATTGCAATCAGGGTTGTGAAGCCTCCATATTAATGAATATGCAAAAGTAATCGCTAAAACTTGATTTACCAAGTAAAACGAGGTGTTTTCGCTCTCACAGTGTAAAAAAATGACTAAAAATGCTACAAGGATTAGTGATATTTCACAAATTCTGCTTAACTTTGGAAATTGATAACATAACAAAGTCTTCACATTACAGAACGCATAAAACTTGATCACGATATGGAAATTCATAACAGAGTAACCAAGCTTTTTGGAATTGAATGTCCCATCATTGCCGGTGGCATGGTGTGGTGTAGTGGTTGGAAACTGGCGTCGGCAGTGAGCAATGCCGGAGGGCTGGGGCTTATTGGCGCTGGCTCGATGACGCCCGAGGTGCTGCGCGAGCACATAGTGCAGTGCCGTGACGCTGTTGGCGGACGCCCCTTTGGTGTGAACGTGCCGCTGATGAAACCCAATGTTGCCGAGATGATGCAGGTCATTGCCGAGGAAAGAGTGCCGGTGGTGTTCACCAGTGCCGGCAGTCCCAAGAAGTGGACATCGTGGCTCCATGAGCGCGGCATCAAGGTGGCTCATGTGGTGGCATCGTCGGCGTTTGCCCGCAAATGCGAGGAGGCCGGTGTGGATGCTGTGGTCGCCGAGGGCTTCGAGGCTGGTGGTCACAACGGCAAGGAGGAGACCACCACGATGTGCCTCATCCCGGCGGCTCGCAAAGCCACGTCGCTGCCGTTGATAGCTGCAGGCGGCATAGCCAGTGGTGAGGCGATGCTTGCAGCCCATGTGCTGGGGGCTGAAGGCGTGCAGATTGGCACGCTATTCGCGCTCACACAGGAGAGTGGCGCACACGAAGCCTTCAAGCGTCGCTGCCTCAACTTGAACGAGGGCGACACAAAACTGCTGCTGCGCAAACTCTCGCCTACCCGCTTGGTGAAAGGTGCTTTCTACGATGCCATTGAGGAGGCCGAGAACCGCGGTGCCAGTGCCGAGGAACTGCTCGAAATCATTGGCATAGGGAAGACTAAGGTGGGAATCTTCGATGGAGACATCGAGAATGGCGAACTCGAGATAGGCCAGGTGGCATCGCTGCTCAAAGGCAACGAAATAGAGTCAGTGACAACCGTGATTCAACGCCTTATGCTCGAATATGAGCAAGCCTTAGCCAGCCTTTCTTAAGAGCATAAGGGACATAATTTCGTTAGATGCCGGTCTAATCTCAAAAAGTTGCCGCTTCGTTCTCACAAAGCCTGCTGCCGCAGGAGTTTATAACCCTGGGGCAACGATTGTGCATTGTGAATTAAATAATTTTCCGAGCTTGCGAGGCTTTGCGGCACCGAGAGGTGCAGCTTTGTGAGAGGAAATATAATCTACTATTGCTCACTTTTTTTGACAGACATACTGGCATACTGAACACGCGTAGGTTCGTCTTCATTCTGCTGAGCGCGAAAGCTTTGAATGCTTTATTTCTTTTTTTCCTGCTTTACGGGCCAACGGTCGTGGGATAGGGGAAGGGTATAGTAGAGCGAGAGCCCGAATGCCCACTTGCCGCTGCGGGCGCCGTAGCCAGGGATGTACCAGGGTTTGCCGTTCTCGCTTTTCTTGTAGTTGAAGATGCCGTGGAACTTGGCTTCCCAGCCCAGCGACCAGCTGCCGGAGATGTTTACTTTCAGTCCCGCTAAGAACTCGCCCCACAGGGCATGAGAACTGATGCCTTTGAGCTGATAGTCTTGGCCATACTCGCCCCAGTAGGGGTTGCTGATGTTGACATCGGTGATGTCATATTTGAAAACACTGAAACCTAATCTTACACCTGCATAGAGCTGATATTTGGGCTCGTTCTTGAAAAGGAAGTTGTAGTTGGCGCCAATCTTGAAATATGGCGAGAGGCGGCTGGTGTAGGTATAGTTCATGTCGTCGGGAGTGTCCTTAGCTCGCCCCACACCCATTATCACTACCGGCTGAAAGCGGTTCCACATGTTGAGTGTGGCGCTGACGTCGAACGACGAGAACTTCTGTCCAAAAGCCATGAGGATGGCGTCGCCAAAGTTGAGCCCTATCGAGAGCTCGGTGAGCTTAGGGTAGCGTGGATAGATTTTCGCCAACGAGTCTTTGCGCTCCTGCGCCCGAGCCTGTGCCGTGTCGCCAGTGAGGTACTGCTGAATGATTTTCTCGTCGGTGCCTTTAGGTGGCGTGAGCACCTTGTTGGTCGAGGGTTTCACAGGAGTGACCTTGCGCTGCTGTTCCTGTTCTTGCGCATAGCCATTAACGGCTGTCATGAGGAAAGCGATAAACATTATATTACAGAAAAACCTTCTCATCGCACATATATTTTAATAGAAACGACATCGGCGTTGGTAATCATGGGGTCAGGAATTTTCACCGAGTCGATGACGTTGCTGGTGTGTTCCATCGAGGAGATTCTGAAATTATACATCGCTCCGCACTCGTGCGACTCGAAATAGGGTATAGCGTCGTAGCCGAGAGTCAGCGTGTCGTTTTTAACGTCCTCGGTGTTGTAGTTGAAGACGAATTGGCAGTTGGTAGAGGAGAGTCGTAGAGGCAGATACACACTACTTGCACTCGTTTTGTCGATGATGACACTGTCGTTGAGAGCACCAATTCCATAGACTGTGAGACTGGCAATGGAGACTTGTTTGTCGCCGTTGTAGAAACCGGCGAGAGGAATTGCCGAGCCGTTACCAGAGCAGTTGTCGTTGTTGCACGAAGCGATGGTCGCCAGAGTCATGATAAGAGCTAACGTCAGGCTAAAACCATATTTCCTGTTCTTTCTCATCACTTTAAACTTAAAGCTTAACATTTACTACTTTATTTCCTCCTCAATCTCGTAGTGGTTGCGATTTTGTGAATTGCGGGCAATGAGTTCCCCAAGGAACCCCGTCAGGAACAGCTGTGTGCCTAAAATCATGCATGTGAGGGCAAGGTAGAAGTAGGGCGAGTCGGTAACCAGAATGTAGTGGTAGCCAGCGTGCATGTTGTAAAGTTTTATGGCTCCCACGGCGATGACGGCAATGAGGCCAATGAAGAACATGAGGCTGCCGAGCAAGCCGAAGAAGTGCATGGGCTTGACACCAAACTTCGACTGGAACCACAGCGTCATCAGGTCGAGGTAGCCGTTGACGAAGCGGTCGAGACCAAATTTCGACTTGCCATATTTGCGTGCCTGGTGCTTCACCACCTTCTCGCCAATCTTGTCGAAGCCGGCATTCTTGGCGAGGTAAGGGATGTAGCGGTGCATGTCGCCATACACCTCAATGTGCTTCACCACCTCACGGCGGTAGGCCTTTAGGCCGCAGTTGAAGTCGTGCAGGTTCTTGATGCCGCTCACCCTGCGCGCTGTGGCGTTGAAAAGCTTGGTGGGAATGGTCTTCGACAGCGGGTCGTAGCGCTTTTGCTTCCATCCGCTCACCAGGTCATACTTGTCTTCGGTGATCATGCGGTAGAGCTCGGGAATCTCGTCGGGCGAGTCTTGCAGGTCGGCATCCATAGTGATGATGACATCACCTTGCACTCTCTCGAAGCCTGTGTTGAGAGCCGGAGACTTGCCATAGTTCCTCCTGAACTGCACACCCTTTATGCAGGGATTTTTCTCGCTTAGTTCTTTTATCACCTGCCACGAGTCGTCGGTGCTGCCATCATCAATCATGAGCACCTCGTAGGAGAAGTTGTGCTCATCCATCACGTGCTCTATCCACGCCGCCAGCTCAGGCAGCGACTCTGCTTCGTTGAAAAGGGGTACTACAACCGAAATGTCCATTATTGTTTGTTGTTTAAAATAGTTTCAACTTATAATTTATCACTTAAAGCTTATCACTAAACATTTTTTAATGTCGTTTGTAAGGGATTTTCTGTGCAATAAATGCCGTGATGGCACCTCCCAAGCTGCCGAGGCTGGCGAAGAGCCAAAACAGCATCATGCTGTATTCAAGGGCTGTGGGGAGCGCTCTATGCGATACCATTTTTTGAAAGGTTTTGGCGGTTTCCTGGTCCAGCTCAGGATAGTTGTCTAAGAGGTATCGCATCTGCTCGTAGAGGAAGTCGGGCCTCACAAACGTGATAGTCAAGTAAGATGCTAACACCATGATAAGCGCGCCGCCTAATGTGGTGAAAATTGCCAATATCCATAACTCGCTGTAAAGAGCAAACCCATCGAGGGCGACAAACCGCTTGCGTTGGAATAAGTACAACGCCACTGGCGCAACCAGCATTATGAAAGTGGTTAGCAGGCTGAGGGCAGGCACTTTGTCATAGAAAATGAGCGACACCGCCAAGAGCGAGAGCAGAATCCCAAACGGAATCCCCAATTCGGCACTCAATGAATAAATATTTTTTTTAAAGTCGATGCGATACATTTTTCGCTGAAATTTGTTCCAAACTGCAAAGGTAGAGAAAAGTTTTGAGTTATCGGTTATTAGTTGTTTGTTTTTGTCTTTTTATATTTTCTATAATCTATAGAATGTATAGAATTTATAGGTTATAGAGACGCTGATCACTTACTTTACCATTTCCAGGAATTGGTCTTCGTTGATGATGTCGATGCCAAGTTTTTGGGCTTTCTCGCGCTTGGCGGGTCCCATGTTGTCACCTGCGAGGATGAATGATGTGGCCTTGCTGATGCTGCCCACGTTCTTGCCGCCGTTCTGCTCTATCATTGCCTTGTATTCCTCACGGGAATGATGCTGGAATACGCCGCTGATGACAATCTTCTTTCCTTCGAGTTTGGTGGTGCGGCTTGCCAGTTCCTGTTCGCTGAGCGCCATTTGCAGCCCTGCCCACCGCAGCCGCTCCACGATGTTGCGATTGCTCTCAATGGCAAAGTATTCCACTATGCTCTGGGCAATCTTGGGACCTATCTCGGGTATGGCAGCCAGCTCCTCGGCATTCATCACCATGAGTCGGTCAATATTATGCACGTTGCGTGCCAGCACTTTAGCGATAGTCTCGCCCACAAAATTGATTGACAACGCATAAATCACCCTCTCAAACGGTACCTGTCGCGACTGCTCGATGCCTCGCATGATGCGCTGAGCGCTCTTGAGCTGGAAACGGTCGAGGCTCACCAGCTTGTCGATGGTCAGGTCATAGAGGTCGGCGATGTTGTTGACAAGTCCACTCTCATGCAGTTGCACTGCCACCTCCTCACCAATGCCGTCGATATTCATGGCATGTCGCGACACGAAGTGCTCGATGCGTCCCGTGATCTGTGGCTTGCACTCCCACTTGTTGGGACACACCCAAGCCGCCTCGCCCTCAATGCGCTGCAACGGAGTGCCACACACGGGGCATTCTGTAACAAATTCCAAGGGTTTGGCATTTGTTTCACGTTGCTTGGTATCTACACCTACAATTTTAGGAATTATCTCCCCGCCTTTCTCCACATATACCATGTCGCCATCGTGGATGTCGAGCTGGCGAATGATGTCCTCGTTGTGCAGTGAGGCGCGTTTTACGATGGTGCCGCTCAGCAGCACTGGCTCAAGGTTGGCGACAGGGGTGATGACACCGGTGCGTCCCACCTCATAGCTCACCGACTTGAGCTTGGTGCACTCGCGCTCGGGGGCGAACTTATAGGCTATCGCCCAGCGTGGAGACTTGGCGGTGGCACCTAAGTTGCGCCACTGCCGCATGGAGTTGAGCTTAAATACGAGTCCGTCGGTGGCAATGGGTAGCGACTTGCGTTCTTTGTCCCACCGCTCAATGAAATCGGTGACGGCATCGATTGACTCAAGCACTTCAGTGTGAGCCACCTTGAATCCCCCCGATTTTATTGCAGCCATTGCCTCGGTGTGGGTGGTGTAG
>CALAVD010000536.1 GCA_937892085.1 uncultured Prevotellaceae bacterium | reverse complement strand
TCCGATCTCTCAAAGTTACGCATCTTGATTTCGCTGAAGACCGAAATCAAGATGCGTAACTTTGAGGCGAATATACCGCTGGGCTTCTTCTGCTACCCCGTGAGCCAAGCCGCCGACATCACCCTGTTCAAGGCCGACATAGTGCCAGCCGGTGAGGACCAGAAACCGATGTTAGAGATTACACGCGAGTTAGTACGCCGCTTCAACAGCCCCTACGGCGAAGTGCTTGTGGAGCCCGACATCATGCTTCCTGAGAACGAGACTGCGCGCCGCCTGCCAGGTACCGACGGCAAGGAGAAGATGAGCAAGAGCTTGGGCAACTGCATCTACCTGAGCGACGATGCCGACACCGTTTGGCAGAAGGTGCGCTCAATGTTCACCGACCCTAACCACTTGAACGTGAGCGACCCGGGCACCGTGGAGGGCAACGCCGTGTTCACCTATCTCGACGCCTTCTCCTGCAACGAGCATTTCGCCAAATATCTGCCCGATTACCAGAGCCTCGACGAGATGAAAGACCACTACCGCCGTGGCGGCTTGGGCGACATGAAGTGCAAGAAGCTGCTCAACAGCATCCTCAACGAGATGCTTGAGCCCATTCGCCAGCGACGCCATGAGCTGGAACAGGACATCCCCGAGATCTACAACATCTTGAGAAAGGGCACCGACAAAGCACGCGAAACCGCATCTAAAACTATGGAAGAGGTGCGCAACGCAATGAAAATAAACTACTTCGACGACAAGGAGCTTATCAGTCAGCAGGCAGAGTATTTCCGCTCCAAGTAACAAGAAGCACATACTAACAATAAAGGTCGCGCTGGCAGCGACCTTTATTGTTTTAGTTATGATAGCCGCCGGCATGATAAGCATTAATGCGGCACAGCACAAAAGCCATGAAGAGGAATGATTAGAGTGCTAATTTAGTTTTTTATTGGGGCTGGAATGGTAAAAAAACCTCAATAAATAAGGTTTTTAGGGGCAAAGTCACAACTATTTGAAATATTTTGTTTTACTTTGCACGTTTTTTGTGTGGCACACATTGATTCAGTTAAATAAAAAGAGTAATGAAAGCAAAGAGAATTGTAATCTTCATCTTCGGCGTTCTCGCGGCACTTGCCCTGCTGTGCGCTATTTTCCCGAAAGATGGGATCACAATTGGTAGCATTCACTTTGAGTTCCCTACTCTTGACGAAATACTCAGCGTGGAGAATGATGCCTCCACTATGAGCAACGGGCTGGCCAAAGACCCCAATGAACTCACCATGCAACAGCTCAGAACAATGAACACCGAGGACTATAAAGAGTTCATCGAGTTCACAAAGAACAATCCAGCACGATTCTACATGCCTAACAACGATAGCACTTACTTTGATGGACTCTTTGAAGCTATGGAGAATGCCGGCAATGAGCCCATGCGAGTGCTGCACTATGGCGACTCGCAACTCGAAGGCGACCGCATCTCTGCCGACCTCAGAGAGCGATTCCAAACGGCCTTTGGAGGGAGCGGCGTAGGCATGGTGCCCGCCATTCAACCTGTGGGTGCTATGACAGTGGTTCAATCGGCAAGCCGCAAATTACCCGCCTATTACTCTTACCCAATGGGCGAACAGCTACGAAATGGACGTTATGGCATCATGTCGCAGGTGGCACATCTCAACGGCTCGGTTCAGCTAACCTACAGAGCCTCAACATTAGAGGGGGTTCCTCACTCCAAGAACTACTCTAAGGTGACTATGGTGTGCAGCGGCAAGGGCAAAGCCACATTGACCGCTGGCGGCACTTCGATGCCCATGACCGACACCAATGCTGCTGCCGACGGCATGAAATTCCTGACCGCCACCCTATCCTCACCAGCATCTAAGGTGACTATTAGCGCCAGTGGTGACATGGAGATTTTTGCTGTGCTACTCGATGGCATCAATGGCATCTCGGTCGATAACGTACCCATGCGAGGATGCTCGGGCACTGTGTTTGCCTACGTCACCGACCGAAAGACTCTTGAGCCTTTTTTCAAGCACAACAATGTGAAGTTACTCATCATGCAATATGGAGGAAATTCGGTGCCATACCTCAAATCAGAGAAAAAACAGCGAGAGTACAAAACGAGCCTCATTGCTCAAATTGAACTTTTCAAGGCAATGTCGCCCGAGACAAAAATACTGTTTATAGGACCTGCCGACATGTCAACTAACGTGAAAGGCAAGAAAGACTCTTATCCTCAGCTTGAGCCCACCATCAACATCATCAAAGAGGTGTGCAGAGAGACGGGCGTCGCCTTCTGGAACCTCTATGATGCAATGGGAGGACACAACTCGATGATTGAATGGGTGAACAGTGGCTT
>CALAVD010000535.1 GCA_937892085.1 uncultured Prevotellaceae bacterium | reverse complement strand
AGCTGCCGATACCATTGTCACGCCCAAGCTGCACAAAGCCCAGTATCTGAACGGCTTTCCGGCATCACAGGGCAATGACACGGTGATGTCACACATCAGCCAAATGCCTGTGATAGAGGTGCCCAAAGGCAGCAACGCTCGCACCCACAACACGTCGCCACTGCACGACACCGGGTCGATGATCATGCTCCTGCTCTCGTGCATGTTTCTCATGACGAGCTATCGCTTAGGACGCTCCTATATCTCCAATCTGGGCCACTACCTATTCTCGTCCAAGGGCAAGGACGACCTCTTTGCCGAGCACACCAGCAGCGACGCGCGCATCATCATCGCCATGATTGCCAACACTTGCCTAATGGGAGGCATTATGCTCTATTACGGCTTGCTGTGGTACAACCCGGAGCTCACCGTGGCACTGCAGAACTCGGTGTTCCTGCATGTGCTGGTGCTCACCCTTGCCATGGCGCTATTTATCTCGCTGCAACTGCTGCTCTACAGGCTCATTGGCTTTACCTTTGCCACCGAAAACCTCACCGACATGTGGGTGCAAGGCTTCTTAGCATCGCAGGCAGTGCTGGGACTATTACTATTTCCTACAGCCATTATCACTCTCGTTTTCCCGAGCACCATAAAACTGATGGTGACGATAGCAATTATCCTATATATTTTGGGGAGAATAGTGTTTATTTCTAAGGGTTTTAGAATTTTTTTCAACAATTTATCTTCAAGTATTTATTTTATTTTGTACCTTTGCGCCGTCGAAATTGTACCCCCTCTCCTGGCTCTTGCCGGTACAGTTTATGTATGCAGCATATTATAAACATAATCATTTGAAACTGTGAAGATTAAGAAAATCTTGGTTTCGCAACCGAAACCATTATCTGAAAAATCTCCTTATTTCGATTTAGCAAATAAGTATGGTATTGAGGTGGTTTTTAGGCCATTCATTAGAATTGAGGGGTTAACTTCAAAGGAGTTCCGTCAGGCTAAAATTCCCATCAATACCCACACTGCTGTAATTTTCACTGCACGCACAGCAGTGGATCACTACTTTAGGCTGTGTAAGGAACTGAGTTTCAAGGTTCCCGACACTATGAAATACTTCTGCGTGAGTGAGACCATTGCTCACTATCTGCAAAAGTATATCATTTACCGCAAGCGCAAGATTTTCTATAGCGAGACCGGGCATGCCGAGGCTTTGCTTCCTTTGCTCGCTAAGCACAACAAAGAGACCTACCTATATCCCATCAGCGATGTCCATGACCAGAAGCTGCACATCCCCGAGGATGGCAGCATCAAGTTCACCAAGGCGATAATGTACCGCACAGTGAGCAATGTGATACGCAACGATGAGCCGTTCGACTACGACATGATTATCCTGTTCACTCCTTCGGGTGTGAAGTCGCTCATTCAGAGCTTCCCACACTTTGAGCAAGGCAACATCGCTCTCGGAGCAATGGGCGCTAAGACCATCGAGGAGATAAAGAACAGCAACCTCAGGCTCGACCTCACCACCTCGCCCAAGGCTCCGTCAATTGCTGCTGCCATGGATCAATACATAGCGGCACACCTCGAAGCCCCCGACGAGCCACGCATTGAGCAAGAGCGCTTTAAAGATCCAGAGCCAGAACCGAAGCCCACACCCGAACCCGCGCCCGAACCAATTCCTGAACCCAAAGTTATAGAGCCAGAGGAAGAAATTAAAGTGGAGGAGAAAAAAGCTGCGCCTAAGGCTCCTGCCAAGAAGCCAGCCGCTAAGAAAGCAACTACCGCTGCCAAGAAGCCAGCCGCTAAGAAGGCTCCAGCAAAGAAAGCCACAGAAACTAAGGCAACGACAGCTAAGAAAACTGTAGAAACTAAGGCAACGGCTGCAAAAAAAGCTACAACAGCTAAGAAAACTACCACAGCCAAGAAAGCAACTACAGCTAAGGCAACAACTACCAAGAAGGCTGCGACAGCAAAGAAAACTACCAAGAAGACTAAGGAATAACCCACTTCTTGCTACAAATACCAAATTCCCCACAACTCAATCGCAGCTGTGGGGATTTTTGTGAAATTTATTCGTGTTTTACACAAGATAAGCGAGGTTTTTTGTATCTTCGCAGTGTGAAATTGAAGTAAATACTGTTAATGGCTAATTTTAAACTATATAAGAGCGAGAAACTGTGCAGCAAGATTGAGATCGACCGCCTCTATGCTGAGGGGACTTCGGTCATCGCTTATCCGCTGCGTGCAGTATATCTTGCTGTGCCAGCCAGCAACACCGGGCACCCAGTACCCGCCCGATTTCTTATTTCCATTCCCAAGAAACGCATTCGCCATGCTGTGGAACGAGTGCTGCTGCGACGGCGCACCCGCGAGGCCTACCGCCTTAACCGCGCCCTGCTGGCTCCTGTAGCCTCACAAGGCACCACGGCGCTCATAGGCTTCAACTGGCTTGCCAAAGAAACCCGCAACTATGCCACCATAGAACGCAGTATGCGCGAGCTGCTCGGCAAGATCGCCACTGCAATAACAACCGACCGCGAGCAATGAATTTCTCTCCTGGCAACATAGCGAAACAACTCCTCATCCTGCCCATCAGGTTCTACCAGCGGTGCATCTCGCCGCTGCTGCCGCCAGCATGCCGCTACACCCCCACGTGCAGCAACTATGCTGTGGAAGCGATACAGGCCTACGGACCCATAAAAGGAATGTGGATGGGCATCAAGCGCATCGTCAGCTGCAACCCGTGGGGAGGACATGGCTATGACCCTGTGCCACCGGTCGTCACCAATTTCCACTGTCACGACACCGATGCCCAGCAAGCCATCATAAGCGTCGATGTGGAGGATTTCAAGCCACAATACGGCAAAATCTACTCGGTGGGCATCCACCCCTGGAATATAGGCGACAACTGGCAACAGCAGGTGAAGCAGCTCGAAGAGGCGGCGCAGCATCACCTTGTGGTGGCGATAGGCGAGACGGGACTCGACTCGCTCAAGGGTGTTCCTCTCGAGGTGCAAGAGCAGGTGATGCAGGCACACATAAACATCGCCGCTGCTGCTGGCAAGCCCTTGATTATCCACTGCGTGCGCACCTCGCAACAGATATTGCGATTATGGCGCGACAACCCTCATGCCCACAATGTGGCGTGGGTGATTCATGGCTTTCGTGGCAACGAGAATGTGGCACGCCAGCTTCTTGATGCGGGGTTCTACCTCTCCTTCGGCAGCAAGTTCAACGAGCAAGCACTTGCCATCACTCCACTCCACCACCTGCTGGTGGAGACCGACGATGGACCCTCGGCAAGCATCACCCAGACGCTAAAAGCCGTGGCTCATGCCAAGCAATGCAGCCCTCGCCGCCTGCGCCGTCAAGTGCGCCGCACGGCACTCAACATTGTGAAATACAAATGATTTAGCCCAAATCAAACAAAAACTTTTGTTTTTTCATATTGTATTTCTCTCGGTTTATAGTATTTTTGCAGTAACAAACATCTCAATGCTATGGCAAAAAATGATTTAACTCTATCACTAAAGAATGTGATGTTCACAGGATTCGCAACGCTTGGCAACGTGGCGATGACAATTCCCATCGTCTATCAAGTGTGCAAGGCTAACCCCAATATCTCTTTCACACTATCCACACGAAAGGAAAACGTGGAAATATTTGTCAGCAAGCCTGCCAATCTCACTGTGGTGGGCGTTGAGATGAAAAAATATCGCACCTTTGTGGGGGCCATCAGGCTTGCCAAGAATCTGCTGCTGCGATACAATTTCGACGCCGTTGCCGACTTGCAAGGCAGTGCCTACACATGGTGCATCGACAAGTACCTTGCCTGGAAGAAGCTCAGAGTCGCTACCCTTGACAGGTGCCGCAAGGACTGTCGCAAACTCACAAGTGGCAAACTTCGCCAATCGATACCCCCCATCCAAGAGCGACTTTGCGAGGTCATGACCAAGCTCGGTCTCAACCACGGCGACGAGTTAGTCACTATCCTCAATGACGACGCTGCCATCAACAGCAAGATTGTGCCCGAGAAGGGTGAGGGCGAGAAGTGGATTGCCATAGCACCTTTCACCAACCACAAGGGCAAGGCCTATCCCATAGAACAAATGCAGCTGATTGTCACCGAGCTGGCTCGATGGGATGGCACCCACATCTTCCTCTTTGGAAACGGCAAGAATGAACGCGCTATCCTCGACTCCATCATGCGCCGCTACAAGAATGTGACATCGGTACCACACCTCGATGACCACACCATGCCCGACGAACTCGACCTGATGCACCACTGCGACGTGATGATAACCCTCGACTCAGCCAACATGCACTTAGCGGCGCTCGTGAGCCTGCCAGTGGTGAGCGTGTGGGGCGCCACACACCCCTGGTGCGGCGAGATGGGATGGCACCAGGCAATGCGCGATACCGTGCAGCTCGACCTCGACTGCCGTCCTTGCTCGATGACAGGTAACAAGCGTTGCCGCTACGGCGACTACCACTGCCTGCACGACATCAGCCCCGAGATGATTATCAAGAAAGTGAAAAGAGTGCTCGACCGATAGATTACTGAGTCCACTTTAAAAAATAAAAGCACACGAATTAAACTAATTTCAACGAATTTTATTTAATTGATATTCAATTAGTTTTTAATCGTCTTTAATCGTTTGAATATTTGAATCAGCACAAAATGCCACTTTTTAAAGTGGTATCTCAGGCATAATTAGGTGCGGTTTCTGTGATTATTCTGTGATTATTAATTCAAAAACTCGTTGTTTTCATTTTTTATTACTACTTTTGCAAAACACATCTAAAAGTTAGAAATAATGAACTTTGCCGAGAACAGTAATAAGCTATTTGACGACACAATAGTATTATATCATATCACCGACAACGTTGATGCTCGAGTTCAGAATCCCTATCCTGAGGGCACCATCGAGGCCAACCTTTTCACCAAATGCTGGATCGACACCGTGCAGTGGCATCTCGAGGACATAATCCGTGACCCGGAGATTGATCCAGTAGCTGCTCTTGCGCTGAAACGCCGCATCGACCACAGCAACCAGGAGCGAACCGACCTCGTCGAGAAAATTGACAGCTACTTCCGCACGAAATATGCTGATGTTGTTGTGCACAACGATGCTACCATTAATACCGAAAGCCCTGCTTGGGCGGTGGACCGCCTGTCGATACTGGCACTAAAAATTTACCACATGCGCGAGCAGGTGGAGCGCAGCGATGCCTCGCCAAGTCACATCGCTCAGTGCCAAGGCAAACTCGACGTGCTGCTTGAACAACGCGTGGATTTGACCACCGCCATCGACCAGCTCCTCGATGACATTGCCGCGGGGCGTAAATACATGAAGGTCTATCGCCAGATGAAGATGTATAACGACCCTGCCACCAACCCCATTTTGTATGGCAAAAAGTAACCTGTTGCCACCGAAAACCGTCCTTATCACTCGCTTCTCGGCACTGGGCGACGTGGCGATGACTATTCCCATCGTCTATCCTGTGTGTGAAGCTAACCCTGAGGTGAATTTCGTCTTTGCCACTCGCAAAGCACCAGCTGAGATGTTTGTCAATTGTCCAAAAAACCTGATTGTTCTGGGCATTGACCTAAACCTTTACAAAGGGGTGAAGGGACCTTTGAAGTTGGCTCTTAACCTGCATCATCGCTACAACTTTGATGCCATGGCCGACCTCCACGATGTGCTGCGCACCAAGCTCATGCGAATATCCCTCAAGCTCAAGAAGGTGAATGTGGCAGTCATCGACAAAGGTCGCAAAGAAAAGCGACAGATCATTAAAGGTGAGAGGCATGAACCGGTGATGACAACCCATGAGCGCTACAGGAGAGTCTTCGGCAAGTTAGGACTGACTGGCGACAAAGAGTTTGCCGGCATCTTTGCGGGCATCGACATCCCTCGTAGCCCCATTGTGCCAGCCAAAGAGGTAGGCGCAAAGTGGATTGCCATTGCCCCCTTCTCGCAGCATCAAGGAAAAGAATACCCGCTGGAGATGATGGAGCCGGTGATTGACAACCTCGCCTACCGGCAAGACTGTTATCTTTTCCTGATGGGAGGTGGCGAGAAAGAGCGCAAAGCCTTAGACCCGTTTAAGAACCGCAATCACATCGTGTCGCTGCCACACATCAAGCACTCTTTTGCCGATGAGCTGGCGCTGCTGGCACGCTGCGACGTGATGGTCACGATGGACTCAGCCAACATGCACTTAGCATCGCTCGTGGGGCTGCCGGTGGTGAGCGTGTGGGGCGCCACACACCCCGCTTGTGGCTTTATGGGATGGCACCAGAGCTGGGACAACGCTGTGCAACTCCCCATAGAGTGCCGCCCATGCTCGGTCTTTGGCAACAAAAAGTGTCGCTATGGCGACTACCACTGCATGCGCAACATCACACCTCAAATGATAATTGATAAAGTAAATATATTATTGGGCAATGAGTAAAAAGATACTGATAACGGGAGCGGGGGGCTTCATTGGCGGGTACCTCGTGGAGGA
>CALAVD010000534.1 GCA_937892085.1 uncultured Prevotellaceae bacterium | reverse complement strand
CCCACTCCAGCGAGTAGGTGATGCCGTAGTCGCTGGTCGCTTTCACCACGCGTTGGTTGCCGCTGGCGGTGTTGATGTGGGGATATTCAAGTCGCCAAGCGTACTCATCGGTGCTTTGGTTAGTGAAGGTCGGGTCGGCTTTAGACTGCGGCACGCTAACACCCGTAATGTTCCAATTGGCGTTCACATTATTGTTAGAGACAGAGCCTATAGTGTAAGTGGCAGTTGATACCACACTCGACACACCGTCCTTAACGGCTATCGCCTTGATGGTCATGTTGCTGCTCACTGTTATCGCTCCACTGTAAACTGTGGAATTAGTTGTTGGAGTGCTGCCATTAGTGGTGTAATAGATTGTCGCTCCGCTTGTTGTGGTGCTGATGGTCACCGTCTGCGCCGAGGTGTAACTGCCACCTGCTGGAGAGAATGTGGGAGCTGCAACTGTTGTGGTTGATGATCCACCGCCATCACCCTTCTTGTAGAGCTGAACAGCTGTTCCAGAAGAACTGGCATAAAAATCACTATAATTTTGGTTATAATAGATTGTCTTACTTGTATGAGAGACGTTGGTTATAGTAGCAATATTTCCATTGAAATTAATGGACCAATTAATATAATCACCATTCGATACACTATTCAAATAACTGGAACTATTGTTAGCTAGATAGTATGAACCATCATTGAAGGTCCAACTTCCTGTTGAGCCGCCCAAAGTGAAGATGCTAACGCCGCTTTCATTTTCAACAGTTGCCACACCGTCACTCAAATTAAATCCTGATGTAACTATTGAGCGATAATTATCATTGACAATACCTCCCATAGCACCACTAGATGTTTCGCATACTATGATGTACTCCTCGCCTGCCACAAGTTGGTCGGTGCTTGAGATGCGGGAGAAAGTGGTTGTTGCCACTGGCTCGACATAGGTTACATTGGTAATTTGCGAGTATAGGTAATCGACACTTGCCGAGGCGCCGGTGAGGTAGATTTTCATACCAATGGCGTCCGTCTCGCCAAATCGTCCTCCCACAAAGCGCACGCTGTCCATGTTAGACGCGCTGTAGGTGACGGAGTTTCCGTCCTTCAGAGTGATTGTCATGGTCACTGGGTCGTTGTCGGCAGCCATTGCAGTCGCGATTGTCATCAAGCCCAAGAGGGCAACAAGTAAAGTCTTTTTCATTGCTGTGTCCTCCTGTCTTTAAAATTTAACAATCTTTTTACCGTTCACAATGTATATTCCAGGCGGCAGTTCGCCAAGCGGTCGCGTGAGCCGCTGTCCCATGATGTTGTAGATTACCGCTTCGCGTGGCGCGTTGTCGAGGCGCAAGTCGGTGACAGCAGTCACCACCCCGCCATCACCGAGGTCAAGTTTCACTCCGGCGCCCTCTGGAACAGAGATGTAGGCCTCGGTGCCTTCAATCTCCACGTCGTCGATTAGCGAAGTCCAGCTCAAGGTGCTATTGTCAATCAACTTCACCGTCGCCTCGTCCTTAGTCAATGACATTGGTGAATAAGTCCCCACCAGCGTGTAGTCGCCCACGTAGGCAGGCGTCTCATTTGCCATGAGATTAAGAGCCGGGGCATTTTGCGATGCTGCCAGAGAATAAGTCACTGAGCCTACTGGCTCCGAGCTCAATGTGACACCACTGAGCGTCATTTCCTGCTGCGAAGTGTAAGGTTTCACAAGATAGGGGATGCCAGGCTGCAAGTTGCCGTAATAGTCCTCGAAGTGCATCACGCCACCCCTAACGGGATAGGTGTAACCGTTCATTTCGTAGGATGCCACCTCACCGAGCGACACGCCGGTATATTCCAGCACGTCGCCCTCAAAGCCTTCAACCTCAAATGGCACGGTGAGCAGGCTCCAAGTGGCGGGATTCAAAGAACGACTCAAGCGCACTTGAGCGTTCTCGATGTCGGCTGTAGGGCTGGTAAACTCTTTTTTGGAGTCAATCACATAGGTGATGGGTCGATTGCCGTTCTGATAGATGGGGGCCACCTGAGGGTTGCTGCTGTAAGGATAAGCAATGCCGGTGATGTCGTAGATGGCACCCTCGTAGGGTTCTTGATAATAGTCATCGGTGCCAAGGCTGTACTTGTTATATACTGCCACGCTGCTGCTCGATGTCAAGTCCTTGACTGTCACCCAGTCGGCATAATGGTCTGTCACCTCGTCGTCACTGATTTCCACCGGCTTGGCATCGTCCTCGGTGACCTTGTTGGCAATGACGAGGTAGCAGCTGTTGGTGGCTGTCGAGGCGGTGAACTCAGGCAGTCCGTTATAGTCAGTGTAAGTGCCAATAATCCACCCTGCGATGTGCTGGTTGTAGGCAAGCGGCGGATTGGTAGTCACATTATATATACATATCGCTCCAGTCTTGTCGCGCACAAACGCATCTTTGCCATTGACATAGAGCGTGCGGGCATTGTAGTTGTCGGGCAAATAAAGTCGAGCGGTGGTGCCACTCGACATGCCCTTGAAGGCCGAGATACCGGTCACCGTCTGACCAAGGGTATAGGTCTTGCTCACCACCGAACTGGTTTGAGTGCCAACGTAAGAGATTGCCTTCACCGTTGTAGTGCCACTGATGTTGATGGTAGTGGCAGTGGTAATCTCTGTGCCATTAGTGCGCGACGGAGTGGAGCCGTTGGTGGTATATCGCACCGTGTTGCCACTGGCAGGAGTGATGGTAACCTGCGCACTCGCAGCATCATTCATCACCGGCCAGAAAGTGAACTCATCAGTGAGAGTGGGAGCCTCTACCGTGGCGGTGGAGCCAGATTCAGAATAAGTAACTGAGATAGCTGTAACTTTCACCTGTCCATTAGTAGCAGTTTCTGAGTTTCCGACAGAGAACTCAACACTCGATCCACTTACGGTCACTGTAGCAGGCGAACTCATTTGAGTATTATTATAAACTAATATACCCGTATTAGTAATATTGTACGTTATCGTTATTGAATTAAGTGTATAGCCACTAGCAGCAGTCACAGTTAATGTAGGACTTTCTGTTTGATAGAGTCGCCAATCATTACCACTAGTATAATACTTTCCGGAATTACTTTCACCAGTACAGCTTACAGTGATATTATTGTCTAACGTAAACGACGTGTACTTTGTGCCATTTGACCAATTATTTGCTGTGGCAATACTGGCAATGGTGTTTGAAACCGTAGTACTTGCCCACCCGACGCTCACGGCGAGGGTGGCTAATAAGAATAAAGGTATTAGATTCTTCATTTTATTTTGTTTATTATTAATTTCTGAAGATAAAATCATGCAAAGTTAATGAAAATCAAAGAATAAATAATGTTTATAGGGACAATTTTCTATATTTTCTATATACAAGTTTATTTTTTAGGCGAAAAGGCCGAAATGAAATGAATTTATGAAATAATTGTTTTTTATTTTTATCAGATTACTCTTTTTACGAAAATTCTATGTAATTTTGCGAGTTAATGACTTCACACACCTAAATCATTGGCTCTACAACCCGAAATATTGACCCCACAACTGTTCCGTTTTGAACTGAACCTGAAGACTGTGCTTTGGGGAGGCGACATGATTGCCGCCTTCAAAGGCATCACCCTCGAGAACCACCTCGTGGGCGAGAGCTGGGAAATATCAGGGTTCAAAGGACATGAATCGGTGGTAGCAAGCGGCAACGATGCCGGCCTCACACTGCGGCAACTCATCAAGAAATACCGCAGCCAGCTGGTAGGGAAGCGCATCTATCGCACCCACGGCACCGAGTTCCCGCTGCTCATCAAGTTCATCGATGCCAACAAAGACCTATCGGTTCAGGTGCACCCCGACGAAGACCTTGCACGAAGCCGCCACCACTGCTGCGGCAAGACCGAGATGTGGTATATCATCGACGCACAGCCTGGAGCCTCGCTGCTGGCAGGCATGAGCCGCACCATCACCCCCAAGGAATACTTGCAGCACATGGCCGACGGCACACTGCTCGACGTGCTGTCACGCCACGACACTCACACCGGCGATATATTCTTCCTGCCGGCCGGGCGCATTCACTCCATAGGTGCCGGCAACCTGCTGCTCGAGGTGCAACAACCTTGCGACATCACCTATCGAGTGTATGACTACGACCGCCTCGACATCAACGGCAAGCCACGCCAGTTGCACACCGACCTCGCTATCGACGCTATCGACTACACTGTGAGCCTCGACTGCAAGCGCCACTACCCTAACGAGAAAGGGTGCATCACGTTGATTAACAGTATTTTCTTCGATGTATACCGAATCATTGTTGACGGCACTTGCAACGTGCCCATGCCACACGACGCGTTTCTGTGCCTGATGTGCATCGACGGCAATGCCACCATCGACTACGGCGGCGACAAGCTCGAGACCATCAAGCAAGGCGAGTCGCTGCTCGTGCCAGCATGCATCGAGCACCTTACCCTCAACGGCAATGCCACCATCGTCACCGCTACGACTTAACCTTTTTCAATTTCAAAAAAATGAAACGATTCTCACTAATAATAATCGCACTAATGACCATCGTCGCCTTGCAGGCACAACGGTCGCTGGTGCGCGACACTTTTAACGAAAACATCCACCGCAGTGCCAATAACTATCAAGCCTATCCCGACAAAAACCTGCCTGCGCTGACGCCAGCACCCGAGGGATATGTGCCATTTTTCATCAACCACTATGGCAGGCACGGCAGCAGGTGGCTCATTGCTCCCACCGACTACACCATCCCTGTGGAGCAGCTCACCAAGGGCGAGCGCAACGGCAAGCTCACCAAGCGAGGCAAGGAGGTGCTTGACGTGTGCCGCGAGATGCTCGACGCCTCGCAGGGCAGGCTGGGAGAACTCAGCGACATTGGTGCCGAGCAGCATCAGGGCATCGCACGGCGAATGTTTCAGAATTTCCCCGAGGTGTGGGCGGGCGACGCCAAGGTAGATGCCAAATCCACCGTGGTGATACGCTGCATCCTCTCGATGCTCAACGAGGTGCAGACGCTCAAGGCGCTTAACCCGGAGCTGCGCATCACCACCGACGCCAGCGAGCATGACATGTACTTCATGAACTACCGCGACACCGTGGCAATAGCGGCACAAAAAGCGGCACGTCCTGCCGCCAACGCTCTCAAAGAGAAGCTTTTCTTCGGCAAAGCCGGAGAGAAAAAACTCGAGAAGATGACCTCGCGACTCTTCAACGACAAGGAATTTGTGCGCGACAGCATCGACAGCTTCAAGTTTGAGTATGTCCTCTTCGACGTGGTGAGCAACATGCAGAGCCATCACCTCTTTGAGAACATCGACCTCTACAACGGAGTGTTCACTCTCGACGACGCCATCGACTTCTGGACCTATAACAATGCGCTATGGTATATCTACTCGGGAAACACTCCCCTAACCCACAACACTGGAGCTAAGGCGCACCGACACCTGCTCAGGAATTTCGTAGAGGAGGCCGACAATGCCATACTCAGCGGCACGAACGGCGCATCGCTGCGATTCGGGCATGAGAGCGTGGTGCTCCCTGTGGTGTGCCTCATGGGGCTTAACGGCATGGACTACGAGACCTCCGACCTCGAGACACTCGCCGACCATTGGCGCTCCTACGAAGTGTTCCCCATGGCAGCAAACTTGCAGATGATTTACTACCGCAAAGCAGGCAGCGACGACATCTTGGTGAAGATACTGCTCAACGAGCACGAGGCGACTCTGCCCATCGCTACCGACTGCGCGCCATTCTACCACTGGCGCGATGTGCGTCAGCACTTCTTGCAGCGCATCGATTAATATACAGCAAACTTAAAACAAAATATCTAATAACTAACAGACTAATAATATGTTTAACAAAGAAGTTTATGTAGAGCGTCGCAATGAGCTGAAAAAGCTCATGGAGAGCGGCGTGGTGGTGCTCTTTGGCAACAACGAGGCACCCAACAATTATCCCAACAATGCCTATTACCCCTTCCGTCAGGACTCGTCGTTCCTGTACTACTTCGGGCAGAAGCGCGACGGGCTCGTGGGCGTGATCGACGTGGAGAGCGGCAAGGAGACCCTCTTTGGCGACGACATCGACATTGAGGACATCGTGTGGTATGGCTCGGTTGACAGCGTTGCCGACATGGCGGCGCAGGTGGGCGTGGCTCATAGCGCGCCTATGGCACAGCTCGAAGTGCTCGTGAAAGATGCTGTGGCAAAGGGCC
>CALAVD010000533.1 GCA_937892085.1 uncultured Prevotellaceae bacterium | reverse complement strand
GTGAAACAGGTCCGCCAGGAGACCGAAACGTTCCTGGCTCTCGTGGAGTCGCTGCAGACCGGCGCCCCCACCCTATTCCCAAACCCATAAAATCCAACCACAATGAGAGTCATTATCACAAAGAACTACGACGAAATGTCCGTATGGGCCGCTCACCACATCATGGAGCGCATCAACGCCTTCTCCCCCACGGAAGAGAAGCCCTTCGTGCTGGGTCTCCCCACGGGCTCAACCCCTGTCGGCACGTACCGCGAACTCGTGCGCCTGCACCGGGAGGGCGCAATCTCCTTCGCCAACGTGGTGACGTTCAACATGGACGAGTACGTGGGCCTGCCCGAAGAACATCCCGAGAGCTACCACAGCTTCATGTGGAACAACTTCTTCTCGCACATCGACATCAAGAAGGAGAACGTGAACATCCTGAACGGCAACGCCGAAGACCTTGAGAAAGAGTGCGCCAATTATGAGGAGCGTATCAAAGCCGCCGGAGGAATCGACCTCTTCATGGGTGGCGTGGGACCCGACGGACACATCGCCTTCAATGAGCCGGGATCTTCTCTAACTTCGCTCACTCGCATGAAGACGCTCACCCAAGACACCATCATCGCCAACAGCCGCTTCTTCGACAACGACGTGAACAAGGTGCCCAAGACAGCGCTCACCGTGGGTGTGGGAACAGTGATGGCAGCACGAAGCGTGATGATTATCGTTAACGGCTACAAGAAAGCTCGCGCACTGCAACAAGCTGTGGAAGGCGGGGTGTCGCACATGTGCACCCTCAGCGCCCTGCAAATGCACCGCAAGGCCATCATCATCTGCGACGAGGATGCTACTATGGAATTGAAAGTAAGCACCTACCGCTACTTCAAAGACATAGAGAGCAAAAACCTCGACCCAGCAACACTGCTGAAGTAATCAAACGACAAAAAAAACAATTGAGCAACAGAGGACTTCCCTTTGTTGCTCATTATTCATGAATAGCAGTAGAGGCGCAGCCCAATTCTGCATTCTGCATTGATCAACGACGACGCTTGCCAGTCTTGCCTCGGCGGGCAGCTTTGCCTTTAGCTGCCTCACGGCGGGTGCTATTACCGCGCTGGCCACGCCTCTGGCGGCGCGACGCCTTGCCGCCCTCATACTCTGCACGCAACCTATCGGTAGATGTCTCTCTCGACATCTGAGAGGCGTAGGTAATAGGAGCCTTGTCGATGCGGTGACTACCAGCAGGGTTCTCCTTATCAACGAGAACGAAGTCGAGCTGCTTTTTCACGAGGTCGGCTCTTGCCACTTGTATCGTCACGCTATCGCCAAGCTGGTATTTCTTGCCACGGCGGCGACCACGAATCATATAGTTCTTCTCGTCATATTCATAGAAGTCATCATCGAGGTCACGCACAGCAATCATGCCCTCGCAGTGAGTCTCGTTAAGTTCCACATATACCCCCCACTCGGTCACGCCTGAGATTTTTCCCTCATAGACCTCGCCCAAGCGAGCTCCCATAAATTCAACTTCCTTATATTTTATCGAGGCTCGCTCGGCATTAGCTGCGAGCTGCTCCTGACTGCTCACGTGCTTGCAGTCTTCCTCAAGTTTCTCGGGATTTACGGAGCGTGAGCCCTTCACGGCATACTTGTCGAGGAGTCGGTGTACCATCACGTCGGGATAGCGCCGAATGGGAGACGTGAAATGAGTGTAATATTCGAACGCCAAGCCATAGTGCCCAACGTTTTCGCTCGAATAAACCGCTTTAGCTTGCGACTTGATGGCAAGCAACGAAATAAGATCTTCCTCGGGCTTCCCCTTGATATCAGCAAGCAGTTTATTGATTGAACGATTCACCTCCTTAGCGTTACCAGTAATCTTGAGCTTGTGACCGAAGTGCGCCGCAATATCGGCCACATTATTAAGTTTCTCCTGGTCGGGCTGCTCATGGATGCGATAGACAAAAGCCTTTGCTTTCTTGCTTGGCGGCACCTTGCCAATGTGAGCCGCCACAGTGCGGTTGGCAAGGAGCATAAACTCCTCGATGAGCTGGTTTGCCTCTTTCGACACATGCAGGTGAACCGCCGTGGGAGTGCCCTTCTCATCGATGTCAAAATATTTCTCCTCACGGTTAAATTCCACAGCGCCTTCCTCAAACCGCTGCTTGCGGAGCTTCTGCGCCAATTCATGGAACATGAGTATTTCTTGTGCCAAATCGCCCTTTCCTGTTTCGATGATTTCCTGGGCTTCCTCGTAACAGAAGCGGCGGTCGCTGTTTATTACTGTGTGACAAATCTTGTATTTATGAACCTTGGCGTTGTCGTCCATCTCAAAGACCACCGAGTGGCACAGCTTGTCCTCATGCGGGCGCAGCGAACAGATGTAGTTGCACAGACGCTAGGGGAGCATAGGCACCGTGCGGTCAACGAGATACACCGATGTGGCGCGGGAGTAAGCCTCCTTGTCTATCACAGTGTCGGGCTTCACATAGTGTGTCACGTCGGCGATGTGAACACCAATCTGCCAGCGCCCGTTGGGCAACTTCTCTATTGAGAGCGCATCGTCATAGTCTTTGGCGTCGGCAGGGTCAATGGTGAAGGTGGTCACGCCTCGCATGTCACGGCGGCGCGCCACTTCCTCGTCGGTGATGCCTGGCTCCAGCTTGTTAGCTACGCGCTCCACATTCTCGGGATAATGGTATGGCAGTCCAAACTCGGCGAGAATGGCGTGTATCTCGGCATTGTTCTCGCCAGCTTTTCCCAGCACGTCAACCACCTCTCCAATGGGGCTATTGCTACCATCGGGCCACTCGATAATGCGCACCACAGCCTTGTCGCCTGTCTTGCCACCTGCAAGTTTGTCGAGGGGTATGAAGATGTCGGTGGCGAGGAACTTGCTGTTGGTCGCTAAATGCGCAAAATATTTCTTGATATTGAGAATACCAATGAACACCTGGTCTTTACGCTCCACAATCTTTCCTGGCATATGATCCCATCGTGGCGGAACAACACAAGTATCGCCGGAAATACCAACTCTCAAAAGCAAGATGTTTATCCTATAGTTTCTCTATAAGTTCTCGGTTAAACTTTAGCATATATGTTTAGCTTTTGGCGTAAAATATGGCG
>CALAVD010000532.1 GCA_937892085.1 uncultured Prevotellaceae bacterium | reverse complement strand
CTCAACATTTTATTAATTTATAGAACCCACCTTATATATTTATAGTTTTTACTTCTTGGTTCATAGTTGAGGTTTCAGTTCACATATTTGTGATTTTAGGGGTGTGGGTTTGTTTTTCTCGTTTTTTTTATGGAATTTTGCAAACTATAAGTTTGCGAGAATGAGGATTGAAGTGAGAATATTATTTTTGCTTGTGGCGCTTGTGGTGGCTTCTCCATTGCTGTGTGCGGCTCAGGTGGGAGATACTATTGTGGGCAACGGCTTGTGCTACACGGTGCTTGATGGCGACAGCGAGGTTAGCCTTGTGTCGCCGGTCGGGGGCTATGATAGTGATTGCGTGGTTGTTCCCGCTGAGGTTGCAGGCTATCATGTCACTGCAATAGGCGACAGCGCTTTTGCCGGGTGCCATTGGCTTAATGCGGTGTCGCTCCCCGCTTCGCTCACGGTGATTGGCAACGGAGCTTTTGCCGGCTGCGATGCGTTGGCGACGGTTTTCTGCCATGTGCCCGATGCGCAGGTAGTGCTTCCTCATGTGCCTGCTGGTGTGCTGCTGGCTGTAGATGGTGAGAACTACGACTCTTATTCTCAGTATGATGGCATTGTAAAGGTGCTGGTTGATGTAGATTCAGAGCCACGTAGTGCCGACCTTCGTGATGTGACTCGTGACGGTGCAGTAACCGCCACCGACGTGACACAAGTCTATAGTCACCTTTTAGGCTACGACGTGGCAAATGGTGATGCTAATGGTGACGGCACGGTGACTGCTGCCGACGTAACGGCAATCTACGACGCGTTGCTTGGTGGCAGCACAAGCGGGATGGGCGACAAGGGATATTGTTTTGCTGCACTTAGTCCCTACGATGGAAGCATAGTAATGAGGGTGGTGGAATCGGTGCGCCTTGCGGTGAGTGCTGAGGTGCGCATCGTGGTTCACGATAACGAGGGTGCTGCCGTGGTGCGGTCGGGAGTGGGAATGATGAAAGGTCCACAGCCCAGCGGAGAAGTGATTGTGGCCGATGGCGTGCCCATTATATCTCTCAACAACAAGCACTACAGCACGGGTTCAGTAGTGCCCATGGTGATGTATGCCGACTTTGGCGACACGATATATTATAAAGATGTGAGAATTGATGTGGTGCCGCATGTCGTCACCGACACGCTGCGAGTGCTGTCGATAGGCAACAGCTTTTCGCTCGACGCACTGAGCTATGTGCCCTTCATAATGAAAGCTGTGGCGCCGCAGGTGTATCTGAAACTCGGAGTAATGTACATAG
>CALAVD010000531.1 GCA_937892085.1 uncultured Prevotellaceae bacterium | reverse complement strand
AGTTCAGACGTGTGCTCTTCTGATGTCTTTAATTGCATTCACATAGTTGATGATGTTTACATCGTGGGGCGACACAACCTGTGCACCGTCATCCCAATAAGCCTTGTAGCCGTTATACTCCTTGGGGTTGTGAGATGCAGTGATGTTCACACCACTCTGGCAACCAAGCAGACGGATGCCATAAGACACCTCAGGAGTGGGGCGCGGCCCTTCAAAAAGATACACCTTAATCCCGTTAGCACTAAAAATATTGGCTACAGTCTCAGCAAAAAGGCGGCTGTTGTTACGCACGTCATGCCCCACAATCACCTTGCGCTCGGGCAGGTCTTTGAACGCCTCATTGATGTAGTTTGCAAGACCTTGAGTAGCAGCACCCACGGTGTAGATGTTCATGCGGTTGCTACCTGGACCCATGATGCCACGCAAGCCACCAGTACCAAACTCCAGGTCCTTGTAAAACGCCTCAATGAGCTCGGTCTTGTCTTCGGCATCAATCATGGCCTTCACCTGAGCCTTGGTCTCTTCGTCATACCCCTCACCCAGCCATTTCTGGGCTTTGAGTGTTAACTCTTGTATAAGTTTCTCGTCATTCATAATTTTGAAGTAATATAGTGTTAGTATTATTTTCTACAAAGATAGAAATTATTTACAAAAAACACAAATAATGCACATTAACTGAAAAAAGTTTTGAAAACTTTTATCATGTTCACATGATCATCGCATGAGGCAGTCTCACGCACCGAGTGCATGGCAAGCAACGGATTTCCCACATCAACGCCCTCTATATCAATTTGTCCTGTGAGAATATTACCCAAAGTTGAGCCACCTGCCACGTCGCTATGGTTGATGAAATACTGGCATGGTGAACCAGCCGCATCACACAAGTTCTTGAAAATTGCTGCCGAGTGGGCATCGCTCATATACTTGCAATTAGCGTTAATCTTGATGCATGGTCCACCGCCCATAGTGGGATGATTGGTTGGGTCATATTTCTCGCTATAGTTGGGATGATGAGCATGAGCGTTATCGGCACTTATCATGAACGTATTCTGCAACGCGATGCAATATTCATCGAAATTGCAACCTTGACTCTCGGCCATACGTTGCAGCACATTGGCAAGTACAGGTGAGCCGGCACCTTGTTTTGTGCCGCTACCAGTTTCCTCGTTATCGAAGATTGCAGCGATGCAAGTGTTGTCCTCATCTGAGGCTTCAGTAATGGCTATGATAGCGGCATGAGCCATACTCAAGTCGTCGAGTCGTCCCGATGAGATAAATTCGTCATTTAACCCAAACGTGCAAGCTGGCGTAGTGTCATAGAGCAAAAGGTCGAAATCAAGAATATCATCAATCACAACGCCAAGTTCTTGTGCTACAAGGTTCAGAAGCATATTGTCAGTCTCGAAATCTCGATTCACCTTTGCGATAATGGGGAGCATGTCTTTCTGCTTTGAGAGAGGATTTCCCTCATTCACGGCACGGTTGAAATGGATGGCAAGATGTGAAATCTGCATCAGCGGTCTCTTAATCTTTATGTTTTTTGAAACCACTTCAAGCGGACTCCTGCCCTTGAGAATCACCCTGCCAGCTATCGATAATGGACGATCAAACCACGTGTAGAGAATGGGGCCGCCATAAACCTCAGTATTAAGCTTCACGATACCGCCATCGCAGCGCATCTCGGCATGAGGCTTGATGCGAAAGCATGGTGAATCGCTATGTGCAGCAACAATCTTGTAACCAGTATCCTTGATAGGTTTATTGCCTATTGTCACGGCAAATATTGCCGAGTCGTTTTTAGTGAAAAAGAACTTCTCGCCAGCCGTGGCGCTCATCTTCTCCGATAGTCTTTTCTCCTTGAAGCCATTGTCAACAAGAATATTCTTCATCGTGTCAACGGCGAGGAAATTACATGGACTATTGTCCATAAACTTCAATAACGAGTCAATGTATTTGCTTCTCATATTAGTAGTATGTTAATAGTTCTCAAAATCATCGCTATAGGCCACACTCACCGAGTGAAGTGCTCGGAACACGTTGCACAAGGTCTGCCCCCAATATTCGGTGAAATTCTCTTTACACATCCCTAATATTTGCCGTTGCTCATCGGTGGTGAGATCGCGCAACGACGACACCATATTGTAGAACTCCTGATATAAGTCGGCGAGGTTTTCGGAGATTGAGGTGGCAATAGGAGTGTCGCTATACTTCATATCATCAAGGAATACCTCAAGATATACATCTTCTTCACCCATCAATGCGCTGATATTTCCCCGCACCATGTCGTAGGTGGGCTCGTCAAGTGATTGGTTTATGAATGCGTCAAAGAACTCAAGGTTTGGCTCTATGTCGCTCACAGTTATATATAT
>CALAVD010000530.1 GCA_937892085.1 uncultured Prevotellaceae bacterium | reverse complement strand
CCTCCGGCGCGGTAAAGCCGTTTGCCGGAAGCGTGTACGCGCCAAGCAGATCCGCCACATCATCCATGCTCTGCAGCCCGCGGCACATATCATCGAGTGCGACTATACCAATGTTGACCTAAATGAAATCATCGAGACTGGGCTTTTCGATTATGAGCGAGTGGCAAGTTCAGCGGGCTGGATACGTGAGATAGAGCGCCCCGCCACCGACGATGAGGAAGCCGAAGCACATCATCATCACGACGATGATGACGATGAAGAGCATGAGCATCACCACCACGAGCACGATGATGACCACGAACACCACGAGCACCATCACGGTCATCACCACCATCACCACGATGAAGGCGAAGCCGAAGAATATGGCATTCAAACCTTTGTCTATTATCGCCGCCCGGCGATCAACATCAACAAGTTCGACCGCTTCGTCGCCACTAAGTGGCCCAAGAACATCATCCGTGCCAAGGGGCTCATATACTTTAGCAACAACCCCGACATGTCGTTCCTCTTTGAGTCGGCAGGAGTGCAGAAGAAGCTAACACAGAGTGGATTCTGGTTTGCCACCGCCCCCGAGGAGGAGCTGAGACGCATGGTGGAATACAACCCCGACATCTTGCGTGACTGGGATGAAGAATATGGCGACCGCATGGTGAAACTCGTCTTCATAGGCCAAAATCTCGACCGCGAGCAAATCGCCCACGACCTCGACGAGTGCCTCGAGACAACTTGACCATGACTGTTAAAAACAAAAAAAATATAATCTGTAATCACTCTGATTGCAGATTTTTTTTTAATTTTGCCCTACCATAAATTATACTACCCAATTTAAGAAACTATAATACATTTCACATTAGTTTATTAACATTAAAACAACAAAAAATGAAAAAACTTTTACTTATTGCAGCAATGGCTGTTATGACTTTAGGCGCTTGGGCACAAAACGCAAGCGACTATGGTATCGTTATGGAGCAACCCGCAGGTGAGTTGAAAACCTATGACCGCGCTGGTTATGCCTACTACTACAGTGGCGAGAACATTCGCCGTGGTGCCCAAACCGGCACAATCGACATCGTTTTTGGGGAGAACAACAAGGTGTATTTCAAGCAACCTCTGTCAAAACTCGAAATCAACTCTTGGATTGAAGGCACCTTGAGCGATGACGGCACCACCATCACTGTTCCCATGGGACAGAACGTGGCTTATGATACCGAGGTTAACGATGTCATCACCCTTGCAGTGCTTGACTATGACGATGACTACGAGGAATTTGAGGTGCGCAATAGTGCCCACAACATTCAGTTCAGCGTTACCGAAGACAAAATCAGCTTGATTGGCACATCTACCTACGTTGTCTTTGGCGCAATCTACGCCAATAGCCAAGAGTGGGCAGGCTACGCCGACTATAGCAGCGTCTATACCCCCACCACTCAAGCCGAGGACGTGCTCATTGAGCTCCCCGCCGGTGTTGAGACTCAGGTCTATACTTTCGAGGCCAACGGATATGACGGCACCGCATTTAAGTACAATGTTAATGTGGGAGTTGAGGGCAACGATGTATATATCCAAGGCATCTTCAGTGACGTACCTCAATCGTGGATTAAGGGCACTCGCAATGGCAACACCGTAACATTTGCTCAAGACCAGTACATTGGCCAAGTTGCTGGCAAGCCCAACTACATGGCCGGCGCTATGACTAACGAAGAGGGCAAGAAGGACATCTGCGACTTCGTGCTCAACTACGATGAGGCCGCCGATACTTATACTAATGTTTCGGACTATCTGGTGCAGAACACCACCAAGGGCGTTATCTATTACGTTCAGGCCTTCAGCAACATCGTCATCACTCGCGACGTGAACGATGGAGCCTACACCATCCCTTATAACCAGAGTTTTGAGACTCAGGCTGCTTTCAGTGAGTTCACCGTTATCAACGCCAACAACGACAGCCGCACTTGGACCTACGGTGGCACTATTGGTCAAAACGCAACTTACCAGTGGAGCACTACCGACGCTGCCGACGACTGGCTGATTACCCCCGCCATCATCATGGTACCAGAAGTTAAGTATGAATTTGGCATTGACGCCAAAGCATCGGGATATCCCGAGCGTTTTGAAGTAATGATTGGCGATGAGCCTACTGTTGAAGCCATGACCACTACAGTAATTCCAGCTACTGTTATTGAAGGCTACGATGTAATGCACATGACAGGCCAATTCAGCGTTCCTGCCACCAAGTCGGACGGCAAGTATTACATTGGCATCCACGCCATCAGCGACGCCGACCAGTTTGTCCTCACCATCGACAATCTCAGCGTTGTTGAGGCCGAGCCATCGGCAATCAACGAGATTAACGTCGAGAAAGCACAAGA
>CALAVD010000529.1 GCA_937892085.1 uncultured Prevotellaceae bacterium | reverse complement strand
ACGTGTGCTCTTCCGATCTGTCTATCACCTCGCCTTCGTAGGTGATAGACGCATAATCCTTATTGGCATCGGCAATCTCAAGATGCAGGCGTTTGCCATAGAACTCGCTGTTGCGCAGAGCGCTGATAACCTTGTGAGCCTCACCGCTACGCACATCAAAGAGGGAGTAGTTGGTCAGCAGGTCGATGCGCCCAATGCCCACTCTCTTGCCGCCCTCGGTGGCGTTAATCATGCGAATGAGGTCGGGGGCATAGAAGCCGTGGCTCTTGCCCACATTGATAAACACTCGTTCGTAGCCTTCCTCGCCCACGCGCCGATCCTTCTCGCCGTTAGGCTTGCGCGTGCGCTCTTTCTTCTCCCCACGCTTGCGCTCTTTTTTCTCGGGTACGATGTCGAGCACAGGAGCCTTCTTGTAGTAGTCGAGCATGCGGTTGAACTCCAGCGAAAGCAGGCGCTTCACCACGTCCTCTCCACTGAGCCACGATAGTTTCTTAAGCACATTGGGCAGGTAAGGAGCTATCTCCTCCTCACGCACTTCCACGTTTTCAAGGCGATCGGCGAGGTTGAAAAGCTGCTTCTCGATAATCTCCTCGGCCTTAGGCACCTCACGGCGCTCAAACTCCTTGCCAATCTGTTTCTCTATCTGCTTGAGCTTGTTGCGCTCACGGCTGTGAATGATGGCTATGGAGATGCCCGCCTTGCCGGCACGCCCTGTGCGCCCGCTGCGGTGGTTGTAGATGTCGTTATCGTCGGGGAGGCTGTAGCTGATGATGTGGGTGAGGTCATTAACGTCGAGGCCACGCGCCGCCACGTCGGTAGCCACGAGCAGTTGCAAGTTGCGCTCGCGAAACTTCTTCATCACGGCATCGCGCTGCGCCTGCGAGAGGTCGCCATGCAGGGCATCGGCGTCATAACCGTCCTGAATGAGCTGCGACGCCACTTCCTGTGCGCTGGCACGAGTACGACAGAACACTATTCCGTAGATGCGAGGCAAGAAATCCACTATGCGCTTTAGTGCGAGATACTTGTCGCTCGCCTTCACCATATAATAGATGTGGCGCACATTGGCCGACCCCTCGTTGCGAGTGCCGGCGACAAACTCCACCGGGTTGTGCATGAAGTCCTTAGCGATATTGGCAATCTCGCGCGGCATAGTGGCACTGAAAAGCAGCATCTTGCGCTCGTCGGGCACATTTATCAAGATGTTGTTGATGTCGTCGATGAAGCCCATGTTGAGCATCTCGTCGGCCTCGTCGAGGATAACGGTGCGCACAGCGTCGAGCTTCACCACTCCACGCCTGATGAGATCCTGCAGGCGTCCTGGCGTTGCCACAATCACCTGCACGCCACGCTTCACCTCCCGGATTTGCGACTCGATGCTCGCACCGCCATACACCGCCACCACTCTCAGCCCATCCACATAGCGGGAGTAGTCCTCAAGGTCGGTCTTAGTCTGGAGGCACAGCTCACGAGTCGGGTCAAGAATGAGCGCTTGTGTCGCCGTTGATGATGTGTCGATGCGTTGCAGCATCGGCAGACCGAAGGCTGCGGTCTTGCCGGTGCCAGTCTGCGCCAGTCCCACCACGTCGGTCTCCTCGTTGAGCAGGTGCGGAATCACCATTTCCTGTATGGGCATAGGTTTCTCATATCCCATCATCTCGATAGCGCGAAGCAAGTCGTCGCGCACGCCAAGTTCTTTGAATGTTGCCATGTTTGTTATCAATTATGGGTGCAAAGGTAGGAAAAATTTGCCGTAATACCGCAATTTTTACTGATAATAGCCAAGGCGACAAGAAAACAAGGCAGTAGCGCAATTTATGCTATTGCCTCGTTAACTTGTTGCTTGTTAGCTGATTACTCGGTTTTCTTGGCACGAAGGCAAGAAACAGCGAAGTAGATAATCAAAGCGATATAGACTACAAGTCCAAGGATGCTCGACAAACCGTCGCTTAGTGGACTCTCATACTTAAATCCACCAAACTTCATCGCGGCACTCACTACACCCATCAGCGCACCACCGGCAATGAAACCGCTGGCGATGAGCGTGCCCTTGTCCATGCGTGCCTTGTTGAGTTTCTCGTCCTTGCTACGTGTGCTCACAAACCAGCTTATGATACCTCCAATGAGCAGTGGCGTGTTGAGCTGGAAGGGAATGAACATACCTAACGAGAATGGCAGGGCAGGCACCTTGAGCCAGTTGAGCAGGCAAGCCAAGATAGCGCCACAGATGTAGAACATCCAGGGAGTCTCGCCACCTGTCATGAGCGGGTCGATAACAGCCGCCATCGCGTTGGCCTGAGGAGCTACCAGAGGGGTCTCACCTGGCACGGCACCGTCGTAGAAACCATAGGTCTTGTTCAAGATAATCATCACACCGCCCACGGTAGCTGCCGAAAGCACTGTTCCGAGCATTTTCCACGTCTGCTGCTTGGCGGGAGTAGTACCAATCCAGTAACCAATCTTCATATCGGTCACCATGCCGCCCGCCATTGAGAGTGCGGTACACACCACACCACCAATTATCATCGATGCCACAATGCCTTGCCAGCCATTAAGGCCAACAGCGACAAATATTCCCGAGGCAATAATCAGAGTCATCAGTGTCATGCCACTCACCGGGTTACTACCCACGATAGCGATAGCGTTGGCAGCAACGGTAGTGAACAAGAATGCGATAACCACCACTACGATAAACGCCACGATGGCTTGAGGCAGACTGCCTATCACGCCAATCCAGAAGAACACGAAGGTCACTAATAGCGCTGCGCCAAGAGCAAACACCAGAGCTTTCATCGAGATGTCGCGCTGGGTGCGCTCGGGCTTCTCCACGTCGGCATTCTTCTTGAACGACTTGCCGGCAAGCCCCACAGCGTTCTTAATCACTCCCCACGACTTGATGATGCCAATGATACCACTCATGGCGATGCCACCGATACCTATCGAGCGAGCAAAGTCTTTGAAGATGATGTCGGTCTCGAGACCCGCCATTTCAGGGCTTACCGCGGCAAACAGAGGCACAATCACCCACCAGATAAACGCACTACCTGCGAAGATGATGAAGCTGTACTTCAAGCCAATGATGAAACCTAATCCAAGAGTTGCGGCGCTGATGTTCACCTTAAAGAGCAACTTGGTTTGAGACGTGAAGTCTTGCAACGCGGGGATAGCTGTGGTCGAAATCACCTCTTTCCACCATCCGAAGGAGCTCATCAAGAAGTCGTAGATACCACCCACGAGTCCTGCGATGAGCAATGGCTTAGCCTGGTCGCCACCCTTCTGACCCTGAACGAGCACCTGAGTGGTTGCTGTAGCTTCGGGGAACGGGAAATCTCCGTGTTTCTCCTTCACGAAATACTTGCGGAATGGGATAAAGAATAAAATGCCCAACAATCCACCAAGCATCGAACTGAGGAATACCTCAAGGAAGTTGACGGTCATATCGGGGTACTTGGCCTGCAAGATGTAGAGTGCCGGCAATGTGAAGATGGCACCTGCCACCACTATGCCGCTTGCAGCACCAATCGACTGGATAATCACGTTCTCGCCAAGCGAGTTCTTGCGCTTAGTCACACTGGCGATACCCGCAGCGATAATCGCGATGGGGATAGCCGCCTCAAACACTTGTCCCACTTTCAGTCCCAGATAGGCAGCGGCGGCACTGAAAATCACCGCCATAATCAATCCCAGCGACACCGAGTAGGGAGTCACCTCGGGATAGTTCTTCTCGGGACGGAGAATGGGGACATACTTCTCACCTTCCTTCAGAGGTCTGAAGGCGTTCTCAGGGAGTTCCACCTGACCTTCTTCGATCACGCCGTCGGGGAGTTGTGTAGTCTCCTGCTGGACGTTACCAGGAATTTCAACTGACTCCTGAGCTTGTAGTAAATCTTTCTCGTCTTGCATATATTATTATTTAGTAATAGATGTTTCAAGTTGCAAAGTTAATGAAAAGTTTTCAGTTATCAGTCTTCAGCTGTCACTTTATGGCACTTTATGGCTTTGACATCTGAATTCAGACAACTTACATCTGACTTCTACTTTGTGAGTATTTCAATCAGCTCTTTCACGCCCTCGGTGGCGGGCTTGTCGATGACGTGAACATAGCTCGGCACTGCACTGGGGCGAGGATCGATGTAGTAAACCTCGGCATTGCGTGGAGCATAGTGCAGCAGCGATGCGGCAGGATAGACCACCAGTGAGGTTCCAATAACAACAAACACGTCGGCTTGTTGTGCCAAGACACACGCCTGCTCCATGTTGGGCACCGCCTCCTGGAAGAACACGATGTGGGGACGCACGGGGTCTCCGTATGGGTCACGTGTATCGATACTGGTCTCAAGCCCCTTGTCGGTGAGTTGGTCGCAGGGGAGCTTATACTCTCGCTCCTCATGCCTCAGGGAGCGCACCTTCATGAGTTCGCCATGCAGGTGCAGCACGTTCTTAGAGCCGGCACGCTCGTGCAGGTCGTCAACGTTCTGTGTGATGACGTTCACGTTGAAATACTTCTCCAGCTGCACTAAGCCATAATGAGCGTCATTAGGCTGGGCGTTAACGAGTTTACCTCTGAGCATGTTGTAAAACTTGTGAATGAGCGCAGGGTCGCGCAAGAAACCGTCGTGGCTTGCCACGTCCATCACGGGATAGTTCTCCCATAGACCATCGGCATCACGGAAAGTCTTGATGCCGCTCTCGGCACTGATGCCGGCGCCTGAAGATACAACTAAGTTTTTCATAATCGGTTATTTATTAATTGTTAGCTTTTTCCCCTAGAAATTCTAGAACCTCTAGATTTTCTAGATATCTAGAAGTTCTAGTCACTTACTTAACACCTAACACTTTACACTTATCACTTAACACTTCACCTAGAATTCCAGCCTGAATCCTCTGTGTTTCAATTCTTTATATTTCTCTTTATTAAACTCAAAGAGGAAGGGTTGCCGCTTTGCAGTGGTTTCATTCATGACTTGGGTGAGCAGTTCTAAATGCTGCATCTTCTTATAGAAATTGCGTCGGTCGAATTTCACGTCAAGGATTGCTTCATATAGAGTTTGCAATTCCTTCATAGTAAACTGCTTGGGCAACAGCTCAAAGCCCACAGGCTCGAAATGGATTTGGCGGCGGAGTTCACGGGAGGCGAGGCGCAAAATCTGGTCATGGTCAAACGCCAGTGCCGGCACTTCGTCGAGTGCAAACCACTCGGCACGTGCGGCATCATCACCGCCTTGCACATCCTGCAAGCGCACTAAAGCAAAATAGGCTATGGTGATTACTCGCTCGCGAGGGTCGCGGTTAGGGGCGGTAAATGTGTGAAACTGCTTGATATAGGCAGCGTCGAGACCCGTCTCCTCTTTCAACTCACGCAGGGCACCTTGATAGGCATCTTCATCCATTCGCAGGAAGCCTCCGGGAAACGCCCATTTGCCTTTGTATGGCTCAATACCACGCTCAATGAGCAGCACCTTGAGCTTAGTGCCGTCAAAGCCAAAAATCACGCAGTCGGTAGTCACCGCAGGGTGCGGATATCTGTAACAATACTTTTTTTCTTCTTCCATTTTATTTTAACGTGTAATTTTTACGCAAAAATAACACCTTTTTTTCTTTCGTGCAAATTTTTTCTCGTTTTTTTTTCAAAAAGTGTCACACGAGACGAAATGATAATCTCGCAAAGCTGC
>CALAVD010000528.1 GCA_937892085.1 uncultured Prevotellaceae bacterium | reverse complement strand
GCCGTGTTGCAAATCTATGCCACGCTCATGCTCTCGAAGCTCACCAGCAACAAGAAGGAAACTAAGGAGTGATAGTAAATGCTAAAAAATGTAGAAAACAACTTTATTTGAATAGTATTTACTAACTTTGCACTTTGGTAGAAAAATCAACTTATCTAACAATGAAAATCTTTAAACACATCATATTATTAGCAGCAATGCTTGTGGCAGCTTGCCACATGCCAGCAATGGCGCAATCTTCAGTAACACCCTACTCCAAGCTGGGATATGGCATCCTGAGCGACAACGCCACGGGCATACAGCGAGCTATGGGAGGCGTGGGTGTGGCCATGCAGAACGGCAGGCAAATCAACGTAATGAATCCTGCAAGCTACTCGCAGGTCGATTCTCTCACTTTCTTGTGGGACATGGGAATTGACGTGACCAACTGCTGGTCGAAGGAAGGCTCCAACAGCGGCTACAACCTGGGCGGTGGCCTTGACTACATCACCATGGAGTTCCGCCTCTCAAAGCACTTAGGCGCAGCACTTGGCATAGTGCCCTTCTCAAGTGTGGGATATAGTTTTGGCGGTAACATCGACAATGGCTATGACTCACGCATTGGCTCTGGCGGACTCTCTGAAGTCTTTGCCGGTATAGGCTATCAGCCCTTTAAAGGCCTCTCGATAGGTGCCAATTTCTCTTACCTCTTTGGCACTACCAGCAACTCCACCACGGTAACAGAAGCCACATCCACACAGTTTAACCGTAGCATGGAGGTCAAAGACTGGAATATGCGAGCAGGACTGCAGTATGCTTTTAATGTGTCGCGCAAGCACAAGGTGGTGCTTGGTCTCACCTACCAACCCAAGAAGTCGATGCACGGCACTGCGCTTGCACAAATGGCCGACATAGATCAGGACTACGTAACTAACAACGGCAGCAGCGTTTTACGATATGACACAGTGTGCAACTTGTCAATGAAGGGAAACTACGAACTCCCAACAACAATAGGCGCCGGCATTAGCTATACCTACGACAACCGTCTGAATTTTGAAGTTGACTACACCTATCAGCAGTGGTCAAAAGCCAAATACACACCTCTCGACTTTTTTGAATCGCCGCTCACCAAGTGGAACGACCGCTGGAAAATAGCTGCGGGAATGTCATATCTACCCAACCCGCGTGGCAACTACCTCAACCGCATGACCTACCGCCTGGGGGCGTTCTACAACAACGACTACATGAACGTGAATGGCAACGATGTGCGTGACTACGGCGTGGCACTGGGATTCTCGTTCCCGGCATTGGCAGGCAATAAGACATTGGTGAACCTGGGCGTGGAATGGAGACACCGCTACACCGCTCCCACATGCCTCATCAAGGAAGACTACCTCAACATCACCCTGAGCGTGAACTTCAACGAGATGTGGTTCTGGAAGAATAAGATTAGGTAGTAAGTGTTAAGTGGTAGGTGTTAGGTGTTAAGTGGTAAGCTGGGAAACTCTTATCAGAGATTCCGGTTAGAACTAAAAAGAAGATTTGCTCAACTGCTGTTGAGAATAAATAATGAAGCAGAGTAGATACTATTTTATTATTGCAATCTTAATTGTCATCTTGATAGCCTCGGGCTGCAAGGATGATGGGGGCATCGCCGCCCATCAACAAATCGACGCATCAAAATTGCCCACTATGGTATCGCGCAACGTGCAGACCCTACTCAGCGACTCAGGGGAGACAAAATATCGCATCACCACAAAAACGTGGCTCGCCTATGAAGACATAGAGAATCCGCACTGGGTGTTCCCCGACGGACTCATCGCCGAGGAGCTCGACAACCACACCTTTGACGTGAAGATGTCGATGCAATGCGACTCGGCTCACTACGACCGCACCACACGCATGCTCAACATCACCGGCAATATCACCATCCACGACAAGGACGGTGGCGAGATAACTTGCGACTCGGCCTACTACGACGAGGAGAAAGCCCTGTGGAGCCTCAACAGCATGGTCACCATCACCAGCAAGGACGGCAGCAAGATTGAGACCAACCAAATGTACTGGGACCGAAAAGCCAACAAATACTACAGCGACTCGTTTATCAGAATGCAGGCACAAGAGAAGGTGCTCGAGGGATATGGCTACGTGTCAAACGAGAAGCTCACCACCTACAAGGTTAATCGCGTGCAAGCCATAGTCCCCGTCAACGACACTAAACTACCCACTTTTAACTAACTATACACGACTCGTGGAACAGTTCACTCCATATCTCATACTTACCATCACGGCACTCGTCTTCGCGGGATTTTTCTCGGGAATGGAGATTGCTTTTGTGTCGTCAAACAAAGTAAAAACCGAAATCGACATCAAGAAGGGTGGCCTCTTGAGCCAAATACTCAACATCTTCTATGCTCACAGAGAAACCTTCATCTCCACCATGCTCGTGGGGCAAAACATTGTGCATGTGGTTTATGGTATTGGCATCGCTTGGTTGCTCAAGGTGCCGCTCGAGCGATGGCTTGGCAACAACGAGGCTATAGTGCTGCTTGTGCAAACCATAATCTCTACTGCTATCGTACTGGTGGTGAGCGAGTTTATGCCCAAGACGATATTCCGCATCAACCCAAACCGCTCGCTCAAGATTTTTGCCGTGCCACTGCTTTTACTTTATCTCCTTCTTTATCCCATTTCGCAGTTCACGTCATGGCTATCAATGGCGTTGATGAAAATCTTTGGCATCAAGAACAAGAAGAAGGAAATAAAGCTCATCTCAGTTGGAGAACTCGACGACTACCTGCAAGAGAACATCGATAAGAGCGAGGATGAGAACCGTGAAGTGGAGCGTGAGGTGAAAATCTTTGAGAACGCGCTCGACTTCAGCGACACGCGGCTGCGTGACTGCATGATACCACGCAACGAGATAGTGGGCGTTGACATCGCCGAGACAAGCCGCGAGGAGCTGAGCCAGCTTTTCACCAAGTCGGGGCTCTCGAAACTCGTGGTGTATCACGACGACATCGACAATGTGCTCGGCTTCATTCAGGTGAGCGAATTGTTCAAGCCCGACGTGAACTGGAAAGACCAAATCAAGCCCGTAATCATTGCTCCCGAGACCATGCTCGCCAAGAAGATGATGCAAAACCTCTTGAAAGAGAAGAAGAGCATGGCGATTGTGGTCGATGAGTTTGGAGGAACTGCGGGAATGATAACGCTCGAAGACCTCGTGGAAGAAATTTTTGGTGACATCGAGGACGAGCACGACCGCCGCAAGCTCATCGCCCGCAAGACTGGCGAGAACACCTACGAGCTGTCGGGGCGCATGGAGATTGAGCGCATCAACGAGATGTTTGACCTCGACCTGCCCGAGAGCGACGATTATCAGACCATTGCCGGCTACATAGTGAACAAACTGGAGGTGATTCCCAATCAGGGCGAGAAACACCACATCGACCAGTTCACGGTGAGCATCACCAAGAAGAGTGGCGCTCGCTTGGAGCTCATCACACTCACTGTAGATCCTAATAATAACGACAATAACAACTAATTCTCTCCAACACAGTAACAGTTATGAAGCAAGACCGATTTTGCGTAATTATGTGTGGTGGCGTGGGAAGCCGATTCTGGCCCTACAGCCGCTCGGCTAAACCTAAACAGTTTATAGATTTCCTCGGCACCGGGCGCAGCTTACTGCAGCTCACTTTTGACCGACTTGCCAATATAATTCCTATTGAGAACATTCTTTTGCTCACCAACGAGAAATATGCCGACATCATTCAAGAACAACTGCCGGAAATAAAGCCTAACCAGATATTGCTCGAGCCGGTGATGCGCAACACCGCTCCGTGCAACGCTTGGGCGGCTTGGCACATCAAAGCGATAAATCCTAACGCCAAGATTATGGTCGCGCCAAGCGATCACCTGATACTCAGGCAAAATGTGTTCAACGAATGCGTGATAAAAGCGTTCGACTTCATTGAGCAACACGATGCCATCGTCACATTCGGAGTCAAGCCCAACCGCCCCGAGACTGGTTATGGCTACATTCAGCAAGGCGAGAACATCGATGCAGCATTCTCTAAAGTGAAAACCTTCACCGAGAAGCCCGACAAGGAACTCGCCAACGTGTTTCTCGAGAGCGGGGAGTTCTTCTGGAACTCGGGAATGTTCTTCTGGGGTGTTGACACCATCATCAACGCCATGCGCGCACACGCACCCGAGATTGCCGACGTCTTCGACAAGGCAAGCGACATCTTCAACACCGACCGTGAGCAAGCGACCATAAACGAGATTTATGGCACCTGCCCTAACGTATCGATTGACTATGCCGTGATGGAAAAATCAACCAATGTATTTGTTGAGAAGGTGGACTTCGGGTGGAGCGACCTCGGCACTTGGGGGTCTATCTATGACAACGCACCAAAGAACCGCGACGCCAACGTCACCCCTAACAGCAAGGTGCTCGCATTTGACAGCCACAACAACGTTATTGCCGCTAAAGGCGACAAACTCGTGGTGGTATCGGGGCTGAATGGATACATCGTTGCCGACACCCCCGACGCTCTGCTCATCGTCCCCATCAACGACGAGCAGAAGATTAAAACCTATGTCAACGAGGCTAAAACACACTTTGGCGACAAATTTATGTAACACAACCTTTTAAGGCGGCACCGCAATTTTACTCTCGTTTTTTCGAAAAAGGTGAGAAAATCTAAAATCTTCAACTGAAAACTCGAAACTTTTTATTATCTTTGCAGTTTGAAATATAGATTTTTCACAAAATGAAAGTCAAAATACATCAAGAAGGACAGAATATCATCTTTGTATTGCTATTTATACTATTAGCAATCAACGTTCTTGCCTTTTTATTCATAGAACTGAAAGCCATCCCCATCACTCTGCTGGTGATTAGCGTCGTCATGTTTGCGCTGGTGCTGAATTTCTTCAGGCTGCCACAGCGACATTTCAAGGGCGACAGCGACGGCATTGTAGTATCAAGCGTTGACGGCAAGGTGGTGGCGCTCGAAGAGGTGTATGAGGGAGAATACCTGCACAGTAATTGCATACAGCTCTCGGTATTCATGTCGGTGTTTAACGTGCATGCCAACTGGGTGCCTCTCAAAGGCAAGGTGAAATATGTGAAGCATCATGCGGGACGATTCCTCGCGGCCTATCTGCCAAAGTCGAGCACCGACAACGAGCGCTCGGCGATAGTAATCGAGAGTGAGAAAAATGGCGAGGAAGTGCTGGTACGACAGATTGCAGGCGCCATAGCACGACGCATCGTCACCTATGTGGAGGCCGACGATGATGTCGATATTAGCGACTTCATCGGATTCATCAAGTTTGGCTCAAGGGTTGACATCTACCTGCCTCTCAACAGCGAGATTCTCGTGAAGCTGGGAGACACCACTACTGGAGGCATCACACCTATAGCACGACTGAAATAGAGCCTTAACAACTATGAAATTACTACAAGCTATAAAGAACAATATCCCCAACTCCATCACATGCTTGAACCTGCTGTGTGGAGCCCTGGCGACTGTGATGGCTTTCGACCCATTTTCCACCACTGCCGTGATGGGGCTGAAAGGCTATCAGTTAGCTTTTGTGTTCATCGCACTGGGAGCAGCAGCCGACTTCTGCGACGGCCTTGTGGCACGACTGCTCAATGCCGTGTCGCCACTGGGAA
The DNA here is from genome assembly GCA_937892085.1 of uncultured Prevotellaceae bacterium. Classification (GTDB taxonomy): domain Bacteria; phylum Bacteroidota; class Bacteroidia; order Bacteroidales; family Muribaculaceae; genus Sodaliphilus. Next base: position 4,498 of record CALAVD010000528.1, on the reverse strand, counting down.
AGGAACTCGATTCGCTGAGCGACTGCGTGACATTCGGGCTGGCACCAGCGATGATTCTCTTCAACGTGATGGACCCTGCGGGCTGCCCGCAGTGGATGTGCTATGCCGCAATGCTGATTCCCGTCTTCGGCGCGCTGCGACTGGCACGGTTCAATGTCGATACTAACCAGGCAACCACATTCACGGGACTCCCCATCCCTGCCAACGCCATCTTCTGGATTGGCTTCATTAACTATTATGCCGAGCACCACACCATCAGCCCGTGGATTGTGCTGGCGCTAATTGTGGCGCTGTCGATGCTCATGGTGTGCAACCTGCGCATGTTCTCACTCAAGATGCACAGCTTCACTCTAAAAGAGGCTTTCAGGCAATATGCTCTGGTTATCGCCACAGTGGCATTCTTGATAGTGGGCGGCGTTTCGGGCCTGGCATGTGTCATCATTTTCTATGTGACAGCATCGGCGCTGTTCCCTGAGAAATAAAATATCCGTGCCATTTTTATAATTGGCACGGATATTGCATATATTGATGAATAAAACAATATAGGTTATGTGGGTTTTCATTCTCTTATTAATACTGCTGTTTTTCTTGCTCTCACCTGTCATCAAGGTGTGGCGAGCCGTGCGCAAATTTCAGAATGAATATAACAGCGCAATGGATCAAGCCAACAATAATAAAGGTAAGGAGCAGAACGACGACGAGCAGAGCGAACTCAAAGAACGTTATCGCCGCTACAGCGACGAGACGGGTGAGTACGTGAGCTTTGAGGAAGTGGAAGGAAGACCCATCAACGATGATGGCAACTCACAGCCATCAACTGGCTCCAGCTCTAAATATCAAGACGAAATAGTGAGCGACGCCGAATACGAGGAAATCTAATCTCTATAACCTCCACCATCACCAGCATCATTAGTCGACGATGAGCATAGCATCACCATAGGCGCCAAACTTGTAGCCTTCTTCTATGGCAACTTTGTAGGCGTTCATCACCTGGTCATAGCCACCAAAGGCACAGGTAATCATGAGCATTACTGAGTAAGGCATGTGGAAATTAGTGACAAGGGACTCGGCTGTGGTGAAGTCATGGGGTGGGAAGATGAACTTGTTGGTCCATCCGTCAAAGGCCTTTATGTGGCCGTTCATGCTCACCGAACTTTCCATAGCACGCAAAGTGGAGACGCCCACTGCGCACACCTTGTGCTCTTGGTCACGACGCGCGTTGATACGCTCGGCAACATCCTCGGTAATGCGCATCTGCTCACTGTCCATGCGGTGCTTGGTAAGGTCTTCTACGTCAATTTTCCTGAAACTGCCCAAACCTATGTGAACGGTGATGTACTCGTCATGAATGCCCTTAATCTCCATGCGCTTGAGCAACTCGCGGCTGAAATGCACACCAGCGGCGGGAGCAACTACAGCACCCTCGTGGGCAGCGAAGATAGTTTGGTAGTTCTGCTCATCTTCGGGTTCCACTTCACGGTTAATATAATAAGGTAATGGCGTGTTACCTAAGGCATAGAGATTTGCCTTGAACTCATCGTGAGGACCATCGTATAAGAATCTCAGGGTGCGCCCACGCGAGGTGGTGTTGTCGATAACCTCGGCTACCATTCCTTCATCAAGACCAAAATACAACTTATTGCCAATGCGTATCTTTCTTGCAGGCTCCACCAGCACATCCCAGAGCTTGTTGTCCTGATTGAGTTCACGCAGCAAGAACACCTCGATTTTAGCTCCTGTCTTCTCCTTGTTGCCATAGAGCTTGGCGGGGAACACGCGAGTGTCGTTGAAGACAAAAGTATCTTGATCGTCAAAATAGTGAATTATATCCCTGAAAATCCTGTGTTCAACCTCTCCAGTTTTGCGATGCAGAACCATCATTCTTGCCTCGTCACGATTCTCAGCTGGATGTAATGCGATGAGTTCGCTGGGCATTGCAATATTAAATTCCGATAATTTCATGTGTTAGTGAAACGTTTTTTTAATATGTTGTTATACTTTTATTTTGCTCTCAACTATTTGTAAGAGAACCTAAAGTTGCGATTGGCGTGACCTTCTACGCTCGCGCTGCAACTTCAGCTCTGATTTGCGCTGGCGTGCCATGGCGCGATTCTTCTCACGCTCACGTTCCAAGCGCTCCTGCTCGGCGCGGTCGGGCGACACCATTTCTTCGGCCTCAAGTCGCTCTATCAAGTGATCCACACTCTCGCAGTCTTCTACAGTAACGTCACCAATGCGTGTGCGGCGCAACGCAGTGAGATGCGCACCGCTGCCCAATGCCACGCCAATGTCGCGAGCGAGAGCGCGAATGTAAGTGCCCTTGCTGCACACCACGCGAATGGCCATTGTGGGGTCTTGCGGCAAACCGCACTCAAGCAACTCTATCTCGTCTATAACAAGTGTCTTGGCGCGGATCTCCACTTCTTTGCCTTTGCGAGCAAGTTTGTAGGCTGGCTTACCGTCGATTTTGCACGCCGAGAAAGCGGGTGGCACCTGCTCGATGGTGCCTGTAAACTGCTCTCGGAGCGTTCTCTCCACCTGCTCACGTGTGATATGCTGCCAGGGGTAGGTGGCATCGACCTGGGTCTCGAGGTCAAACGACGGCGTAGTCTCGCCCAGGCGCAGATGAGCAACATACTCCTTCACGCCAGCCTGCAACTCCTCGATGCGCTTGGTGGCACGACCTGTGCACACGGTGAGCACGCCAGTGGCGAGAGGATCGAGAGTGCCGGCATGCCCCACACGCAGGCTTTTCACGTCGAGCCGCTTGCGAAGCCTGGCACGCACCTTTTTCACCACCTCAAATGAAGTCCACTTGAGGGGCTTGTCTATATAAAATATTTCGCCTTCTATGGGATTTAGCATATTGTGATATTGAGGGATTAGTCAACCATCTGTAATGAATGACCCGTGAGCAGTAATGCGAGAATCAGTCCGCCCACTATGATACGGTACCAACCAAAGGCCTTGAAGCCATATTTGGTAAGGAACGAGATAAAGAACTTTATGGCAAGGATGGCAACAATGAAAGCAACCACACAACCTATAAGCAGCACACCTATGTTGTTGGAGAGTGCCTCACGATACTCCTCTTTGAGGAGCATCTTCAGCAGTTCGTAACCTGTGGCAGCCGCCATTGTGGGCACGGCAAGGAAAAACGAGAACTCGGCGGCGGTCTTGCGCGTCAGGCCCTGCTGCATGCCGCCAGCGATGGTGGCAAATGAGCGCGAGGTGCCCGGAATCATCGAGATACATTGATACAGACCAATGATGAACGCTCGGCGTTCGGTGAGGAGACGGTCCTCCTTGTTGTCAAACCACTTGTCAACAAAGAGCAGCAACACACCCACTGCCACGAGCATCACAGCCACTACCCACACGTTGCCCATAAGCCCTTCTATAAAGTCGCCAAGAGCAAGACCAATGACTGCTGCGGGAATAAACGCCACAAGGAGCTTCCAGTAGAAGTCATACTTCTGCAAGAAGGCTCTCCAGCCCGTAACGCCATCCTCCACTTTCTTCAACACAAAAAAACGTCGCCAGTAAAGACACACCACCGACAGGATAGCGCCAAATTGAATGATTACCGTGAAAGCATTCACAAACTTGTCGTTGATGTCAACGCCAAGCATGTTCTCGGTGATAATCATGTGACCAGTAGATGACACAGGGAGAAACTCTGTCAACCCCTCAACTATCGCAATGATGATTGATTGTAGCCAGTCCATTAGATTATTTTATATAATTGCGTGAAATGATTCGTCTTTTTCAACAGTTTCCCTTTAAGAGAAAGTGAGACAAAGGGTCGGTCTAAAGCTAACCCTTAAGCATCAGCAGGCGTGAAGCGTTTAGGGGCAACCTCTCCACTAATTGTTGTCTTTAACGATAACATTGCTTGTAAGGCTGTTATCCTCTTCAAGTGATTGCGAAGCGTTCTCCTTCTTTCCTCTGTAAAGAATAGCAGGAATCATACACAAGAAACCCACTAAGGTAATCATTGGAGCCACAACAATGCGAGTGGAGTTAAACACGTCATCGTTGAACGTAGAGCCCTCATTGCTGCTGCCACTCATCAACACAAAGCCCACTACTATCAGCAACAAGCTCACAGCCATCATGATATAATTCATCTTACCCATCGGCATCGCTTCCTTTTCGATTTTATTCTTTTGTGACTGAGTCTTTGATTGGGTATTGACTGCGCTTTGTGACTTTGCCGATGTCACCGCATTTGCAACGCGACTCGACTTTTGATTCGTCTGCTTCTTTTCGATTGCCATATATTAATTTCTTTTTATGTAGTTTAATTTCTATATTTTCAAATATACTGCAAAATTACAACCTCAAAAAGCGTTTGTCAATATCTAAAAGCACTTTTTTCATTAAAAGACCATAAAAAAAAGAGGAAAAAGAATTAAAAGTAAAAAAGTGATGAACAATCCAGGCAGGATTGTGGGCATGAAGCCAGGGGCAGCGGTCGCGGGTCATGAAGCCCGGG
>CALAVD010000527.1 GCA_937892085.1 uncultured Prevotellaceae bacterium | reverse complement strand
AAACAAAAACAACCAAGAACCCATCTCAACATTTTATTAATTTATAGAACCCACCATAAGTTAGATGGCATCTTTTCAAAAAAATCAGTTGACCAATAAATGAAAAAGCTCGTCACATATATGATTCTAATGGTAGCCATGCTGATTGCTTGCGGCTGCAAGCCCGAGCGGAAGGCTATCGATGACCCTAAACCTGCGGTCTATTACTGGCGCACCACGTTCGGCCTCGACGACGTGGAGCGGCAATTTCTCACCGATTACAAGGTGGGGAAGATGTATGTGCGCTACTTTGACGTGGTGGTCAATGACAAGGGGCTTGTAAGACCCAATGCCACTATTGAATTTAAAGAGCCAGTGCCCGAGGGCTTGGAGGTGATTCCCACCATCTTCATCGTGAACAACTGCATTGACCATGGCATCGACTCCATTGCCCCGCTGCTCGTTGACAGAGTGCTGCAGATGAATGAGACCCACGACATAAAAGGTGTGAAAGAAATCCAAATCGACTGCGACTGGACCGCCAAGACCCAAGACGCCTATTTCAAGTTCCTGGAGCAGGTGCGACAGTTGCTTGCCAGCAAAGGCATGAAGCTGAGCGCAACCATCAGGCTGCATCAGCTGGCAATGAAAGCCCCACCAGTGGATTATGGCGTGCTGATGATGTATAACACCGGCGACCTCAAGAACAGCAAGCAGCGCAACCCCATCCTCGACAAGCGCGATGTGGAGCCTTATCTTAAACACTTGGCCGGCTACAGCCTGCCGCTGTGCGCCGCCTATCCCAACTTCGGGTGGCAACTGCTCTACACTGGTGACAAGTTCCGCGACATCCTCTACAGCGAGGACCTTAGCGACACCACGCTTTACCAGGCTGTGGGCAACGGCAAATATGTGGTCGTCAGCAGCATCGACCTCCCCAACTACCTTAGCAGCAACAGCACCTACACCTATCTCAATGCCGGCGACACGGTGATGGTGATTAAACCCGAAGCCTCAACGCTGGTCAAAGTGCATGATGCCCTGAGTCACGAGCGACCAGGCATCAACGACCAAGTGATAATATACCATTTAAATAATAGCAGTATAAACAATTACTCACCAAGCGATTATGAAAAAATATTTAATCCTTAGCTTTCTTGCGGTTGCCACACTGCAAGCATGGGCCTGTGGTGGCTGGATAAGACCCAACTACTACATGTTCAGCGTCTTTAACCGCGACTTGATGGACAACCCGTTCTCACAAGAGACAAAGCAGTACTGGATTGACTACACCGGCAACGAAAGTGCCGGCTGGGCATGCGAACTGCTTGCTAACGTCAAGCCCGAGGAGTTTGACAAGAGCGACAACATGATTATTGCCGCCGCTCGCAAAAAAGGCGACACCGAAACCCTCAACTACCTGCGACAGCTCGTGCTGTATCTCAACAACGACGGCTCTGACGTGAACGAGTGGAACTATCCCACCAAAGAAGAGCTGGCACAGCGCAAAGCCACCGTGCAGCAGGTACTCAAGCAGGCGCAAGCCTATCGAGGCACCAATTACAAGAGCCAATATGCCCTATTAGTGATGCGCTGCAACATGACACTCGAAAACCATCAGGCCAACATCAGCTACTGGGAAAAGACCGCCAGCCACCTCAAGGACAATGTGTATAAACGCTGGATGAAAGATATCTATGCCGGTGCGCTCTACAATACCGGCAAGAAAGACAAAGCCTGCGAGATCTACGCCGAGTTAGGCGACATGACAAGCATCAAGTATTGCGTGCGCAAGAAGCGCAACCTCAAGGGCATAAAGGAGGAATATGCCGCCAACCCCAACTCCCCCACCCTCACCTTCCTCGTTCAGGACTTTGTGAACAACACTCAGGAGACTCTCGACAACGGCAGCAACCCAGAGATGATGCGTTATGTAGAGGCTACGGGCATCTATGAGAACGAGATGAACGACTTCATCGCTTTTACCGGCAAGGTGCTCAGCGAGAAAAAGACTAAGTCGCCGGCAATGTGGGAGGCGGCTCGTGGTTTTGTAAACTATATGGCTGGCAACCAAGACGTTGCCATCAAGCAACTCTCCAACGCCACAACTCTCGACGGCACGCAGCGCATGAAGGACAACGCCCGCGCGTGCCTCATGCTCGCCAGCATCAAGAGCGCAAAACCTACCGATGAATTCTTCAACTATATGCTTGGGGAATATAAATGGCTGGAGCAAAAGGCGGGATATGACAACTCACACTTTGCTGCCGACCCGCACTACAACGATGTGTTTGAGCGTGTCACCTACGATGCTTTGGTTCCGCAATACTACCAGTGGGGAATGCCCAATCAAGCATTGGCTCTGCTGGGAATGGCACAGAAGAATAGTAACTATTCCTACGAGTACGGCAGCAAACTCGACTCTATCAGTTCTACCGAGTTTGACGATTTCAAGAGCTACCTCGACAACGGCACCGGCAATGCCTTCGAGAAATGGGTGGCTTCTTATTGCAACATCGACGACACCCGCTTCAACGACATGATGGGCACCAAGCTCGTGCGAGAAGGCGAGTTCCAGGCCGCCATCGGCTTCCTTGAGCGAGTGCCACTGAGCTACATCTCGCAGCAAGGTATCAGCTACTACATGGCGCGCAAGGATTATAATAAGGTGATTTGGATGAAACGGCAGTACCTCAGTTTCTTGAATGAAGAGCCCACCGAAGTGGCGTCTAACGCCAAGCTGCAATACTGCCGCGACATGGTGGCGCTCGACAACCAGATTGCTGGCTCTACAGGAGAGCAACGCAACGAGTTGCTCTACAAGAAGGCCAACCTGATATTTCAGGCGAGCCATAAGGGCGACTGCTGGTATCTCGCACATTATCAAAACGGCGTGTATGCCGAGAAACTTGCCAATGAGTATGACTTCATTGACACCGCACGCCGTCTGCTCGTTGCCGCCGAGCACGACACTGAGAGCAGCGACCTCAAGCAGAGGTGCATTTTCGCACTATCGTTCATCACCGCCGAGAACTTCGGCTATTGCGTGGAGAGTCACTATAATTGGGACACCAAGAAATACACCTACACAATCGACGAGGAGCAATATCCCCACATTGGGTCGCTCACACGACTGCTCAACTATGCCGGCACCGAAGGCAACCCCAATGCCGACTACATGACCAAGTGCGACATCGTCAAACAATTCCGACTGCTTAAGGTGGGTTCTATAAATTAATAAAATGTTGAGATGGGTTCTTGGCTGTTTT
>CALAVD010000526.1 GCA_937892085.1 uncultured Prevotellaceae bacterium | reverse complement strand
AAAGATGCTGCGCAATCGCGCAGCATCTTTTTAGTCGATATCAAGAGTTTTTACTTGATAACCTTGGTAGAGGTTTGAGTACCGTCATCATACTTGGTAACCATGATGTTCACACCCTGGAATGGAGTGCTTGACTCCATACCTGCAACGTTCACATACTTAACCGAAACAACCTTCTTGTTAGAGTCAACAGTGAGGTTGTTGATGCCTGTTGGGTCATCTTTGGTTACGATGTAATCTTTCTTGGCAGGAGTGGTGGTCTCATTGTTTTCAGTAGGCATTGACAAGATAGCCAACTTTCCAGCCGAAACATAGAGGTTGCCAGCGTAGTCATAGTTGATTTGGGTAACTGTGTTGCCAACACCATGCTTGTAATCATACTTGTAGGTGAGCGAAGGAACATCGCTGCGAGTATATTCAAGTGCGAAGAACTTGAGAGTTCCGTCGGGCTGGTTTACAACGAGCTCAGTGCCATCGGGGCTGATAGCTCCAGCAGCATACTGCGTGCCAGAGAGGTAGTCGTGGATTGGGTTGTCAACGTTACCGCTGTTGAATATAATCTCTCCCTCGGGATTTACATAGATGAGCGAAGGCACGCCAGCGTCGTTGTTGCCAGCGCTGCGGTTCTGAACTACCCAGATGCCGCCATCCTGGCTCTCGCCAATCACTGCTCCGTGAGTGCTGGCGAGCTTAGCGCCAATGCCCCAGAGGCGAGTTGGTGCAGCGGTCCAGTTCTCCATGATAGTTCCATCTTCATTGCCAATGTTGTATTGAGAGATGTCGTTGTTGTAGTCCTCAAGGTGGCAATACATGTGAGTGTTGGCACCTGTTCCTGCGATGAATACCGAAGGAGTGGAAGTACACATCATCTCACCGGCGTCGTTGGTGATAGTGCCATTGCTAGCGTGAGAGCCAATGAAGAATGGCTCAAGGTCACCGCTCAAAGTCTCGGGATTGAGTTTATAGACACCCGAGCGAGCGCCGTCGGCCCAGTTGGCAAGGTAAACAGTACCATTCTGGTCTATAGCCAGGCGGAATGGGTTGCCCAGGGTATATTCACCGCTGA
>CALAVD010000525.1 GCA_937892085.1 uncultured Prevotellaceae bacterium | reverse complement strand
AGTTCCCCAGGATTTTGCCATGTCAGAGATTTCACCTAATTTAGTGCTGCAAAAAAAACAAGCAAAAGTTCTGAACGACATGGCAAAAGTACAAATAAAATCCGACACCATCAACCCTTTCGGGGGACTTTTTTCGATTTTCAGGCAGTTTGACCGCAGCGGCCTCCGCTCGGTCATCGACAGGCACCTTGGCAAGCGCGGCTCGACAAAGTCGGCGTTCTCCCACGGCGACGTGTTCGCCTCGCTGTTCGGCAGCTATCTGTGCGGCGGCGATGCCATCGAGGATGTGATGGACATCAAGCCGTTCTGGGACGGGCGCGACGGCATCCGCGTGTGCAGCTCCGACGTGATGCTGCGCACCCTGCGCAGGCTCGCCGACGGGAATGTCGCATACGTGAGCGAAAAGGGAAAGAGCTACGACTTCAACACCAACGAGAGGATGAACTCGCTGCTGCTCAAGTGTTTGTCAGTGACAGGGCAACTCCACGCCGGCGACTGCGTGGACCTGGACTTCGACCACCAGTTCATCGCCGCCGACAAGAAGGACGCCAAGCACTCCTACAAGAAGGCCGACGGCTATTTCCCCGGCGTGGCGACGGTGGGCGGCCTGATTGTCGGGGTGGAGAACCGCGACGGCAACGCCAACGTCCGCTTCCGCCAGGCCGACACGCTGGAGCGCGTCTTCAGCCGTCTTGAGGGGCAGTGCCGGGTGCTGGTGCGCAACTTCCGCGCCGACTGCGGCTCGTTCTCCGAGGACATCATCAAGACCGTTGCCGCCCACTGCGAGCGGTTCTACATCCGCGCCAGCAACTGCCAGTCGCGCTGCACAGAGTTCATGGAGCACGACGAGTGGGAGGAGGTGGCCATAGGCACTCAGCAATGCGGAGTGGCCTCGCTCAAGCTCGACACCATGCTCCCCGAGATGAATCTCAGGCTCGTCGTGCAGCGCACGTTGGCCGAAGATGACCGGCAGGACGGGCTTTTCGGCCCGAGGTACGTGTACCGCTGCATCGTCACCAACGATTGGGAAAACCGAGAGCGCGACATCATCATCTACTACAACAAGCGCGGCGCCTCGGAACGCAACTTCGACTGCCAGAACAACGACTTCGGATGGGCGCGCCTGCCGTTCTCGTTCCTGAGTGAGAACACAGTCTTCCTCATCGCCACAGCCATGCTCAAGAACTTCTACCTCTACCTGCTCGACATACTCGCCGGACGCGTCAAGGGACTTGACCGCAGGGCGAGGCTCAAGAGGTTCATACGCAAATTCGTCGCAGTGCCGGCCAAGTGGACACGCTCGGGAAGAAGAAACGTGTTGACACTTTACACCAAACGACGAATATACCTCGAACTCGCAGGCTGAAGCGGTTCGACCGAAATGACATCAGGAACGACACCCGCACCGCTCTCACAACAACGAGTGGCGATGAGCAATGCACACAGCTGAAAAAAAACGAACAGAAAACCAATCTCGACAAGCAAGAAGGCCATGTCAATTCGCAATGAACACACAAAAATGAATTTTGACCATCGGCTCATGCACTAATGCTTACAATAACATTACATTGCTAAGCTTTCTGCGGAATTAAGGGTAAAAAAGGCTAAATAGCAATAGTGGGGGTGTTTCCCCTTAAAAATAATACCAGGGTTCCAGTAGCTGGAATCCTGGTTCTTTTAAATAGAAGAAGTGCTACAGCCAGCCAGCTTGCGAGAAATTAGTGGTGATTTTGTCTCAAATACAATTTTAATGCTACTTCTGTCGTTATATATAAAATATATAAAAATAACACATTATGATTCGTAAATGTCTTTTCTCGTTAGCGTTTTCGCTATTTGCCTTAATAGCTTGTGCCCAGATTGGTGAGGGACAGTGGAAAATACACCCTTATTATGTTGTTGATAAAATCACCAACTGTGTAGATGTGGGCGACAAGGTTTATTATCTTGTGAGCGGCAGTTTATTTTGCTATGACAAAGCGAGCCAAACTAATACTACCTATGATGTGGCCGGGGCTATAAACGATGTGAACATCACTCAAATCTACTATAACTACGATAAGGATTATCTTTTCATTGCCTACGACGATTGCAACATCGACATTATTGATAGCGATGGTACAGTGGTCAACATCAGTGCACTTAAAGATGTGCCACTTCATAAGGCTAAGACTATTAATGATATAACCTTTGCCGATGGATTTTCTTATGTAGCAACCTCTTTTGGATATTTCACTATCGAGGATGAGACATTCAGGGTTAAGGAGGTTAGGCAATTCTTCTTGAATTTGACCTCGGTGGCTCAGGTCGGAGAGTACAGAATAATGTCTTATAACGATAAGTACTACTATTGCAAAATAAGCGATCTGGCAGAGACCACTTCAGCTTATAAGCAGGCTGATAACACCGCAGGAAAAGGCGCTATCTACTCCATCAACAATAATAGGTTTTTCTTGGTCACATCCTCTGGATTATATATTGTTGAGATTGCGGCAAATGACGATGACACTCTCACGTTTACCCCAACTTTAGTGACCAATTATGCGCCAGGTTCTATACAGAAGTACTCTAATGGCTATGTGGCGAGCTACTTCACTGGCGATGCCCATTACTACACCTTCGATAGCAACGGCAATAATGCCACACGCCATGATGGGGCTGGCATTTACACCTCGCATGAGAGTGGCAACTGGTGGGTCATGGGCAGCAATGGCCTGGTCCACAATGTGAATGGGGTGATGGGTGAGCCAGTCAAGCCTAACGGCATTTCTATCAAGGCAAGAGCCTATTGGAGCACCTACGATCCTTATATGCAACGAGTGTTGCTGTGCCGCACTGCCGAGAACCGTGTTTTGGAAGTTTATGAAGCCACTACTGGCACCGAAATTAACTACTGGGACGGCTCTCTGTGGCACGCTGAAGATATTCCTGAGAATGTTGCAGAATACTCTGGAAACTTCTGGATTGTAGTGTCTCCCAATGAGCCAAACACCTATTTCTTCTCTTACCGCAAGGTGGGTGGTGTGGCAAAGGTGCAGAACGGCAATATCGTGACACGCTACTGTCCCGAGAATGGTCCCATCAGCGACCGGGGCGTGGCAATTGCATTCGACTCTAAAGGCAACTTGTGGATGGCGCAGCCTCGCAGCACCACTGCCGACGTGGTAGCCATCAGCCCGCAAAATCAGCTTCTCACCGAGGTTAACTCGTCGCATTTTGTGGTCAACAATCTGGGTGGAGCATGCTACACTGGTAAAGATGGCGGCTACAAGCGAATGACAATGGACGTTGGCGCTGGCGACACTAAGGTGTTCTCGGCTGGAAACTACAACAACCCTCTCATCATCTGGAACAACAATGATGACTTGAGCCTTAATCAGTATAGAGTTTTTGAGTCTTTCTTTGACCAGGAGAACAAGTATTACTCGACCTACGGATGGGTTCACATCAAGGCCGACAACGATGGCATGATTTGGATTGGAACTGTGGGTGGAGTTATCTCTTTTGACCCGCGTGAGGCTTTCAACCCTGACTTCCGTGTAAACCGTGTCAAGGTTACGTTAGATCAGGGTGCGAGTGTGAACGAGACTCTTCTCGAAGGTCTTCAGGTCAACTACATCGACGTTGATGCTCAAAACCGCAAGTGGATAGGCACTAACACTAATGGCCTTTACCTCGTTAGCGCCGACGGTTCTGAGATAATCAAGCACTTCGACATGAGCAATAGTCCGCTGCCAAGCGACCAAATCTACACCGTGAGCTGCAACCGCGCTACCAATTCGGTACTCGTCGTTACTGGTAGCGGCGTGCTGGAATATTTTTCTGAGATGACACCTTCGGCTGCCGATTATAGCGACGTGTATGCTTATCCTAACCCTGTGCAGTCTTCTTTCACCGGCTATGTTACCATAAAAGGCTTGATGAACAACTCTACAGTAGTTATCACCGATGCCGAAGGCTCTAAAGTGGCGACTCTCACCTCAACTGGAGGCGTAGCAGTGTGGGATGCATGTGGCGCTAATGGCTCCATCGTTAAGACTGGTATCTACAATGTGTATGCAGCTCAGGGCACTACCCCCAGCACCACTGGCAAGCCCGTAGCCAAGATTGCTGTGATAAAATAATAAGTAGAGAGTTGAGAGGGGAGAGTTGAGAGAGTAGAGCTGAGAATGCGCTTCAAGTAATTCAGAGGTCATGGTTCACAGCTACGATTCTCAGTCTCCGTTCCTCTATCCCCGAATTTCGAAATAAAAGAAATAATGAGACATATCATCATCACACTGGTAATTGCGCTTGTGACAATGGTGGCGCAGGCGCAGAGCGACTATGGGAAGTGGATTCTACATCCTTCTTTCGCTGGCGAGAATGTCACCAATTGCATTGACACGGGCGATGACGTCTATTATGTGGCAAGCAACACCCTCTTCCACTATGACAAGGACACTCAGGAGAATGAACACCTCAACCGTGCCAACTATCTTAGCGATTCGGGTGTGAAGAACATTTATTACAATGCCGACAAGAGCTACATAATGGTTGCTTACCTTAACTCTAACATCGACGTGATAGATGTGAGAGATGGTGACGTGAGCAATATGGGCGACATCAAGAACGCCGACATCGCAATTTCCAAGTCTATCAACGACATTTCTTTCGCAAGTGGTAACAAGGCGGTGGTAGCCACCGATTTTGGCTTTGTGATTTGCAACGACAACAAGCTTGAGGTGGAAACATCTTTCATCTCGGACAAGGCAATAGCTGGCGCTTTGATAATTGATGGTTACTTGATAATAAACCACGAGGGTACCTTATATTACGCTCCCGAGAGCAAGCACATCCAGACTCTTAACGACTTCCAGTCGGCAGCCGTGGGACTTGTGGGGCGCATGGTGCCAGTGGGAGATGGTAAATTCTTCATCCTCGCCAAGGACCGGCTTAGCCTCGTGACGGTGACCGACAACGGCTCAAACCTTTCTTTCTCAGCTAAGAAGCTCGCCGATGGCAAGCCCATAGCTGTCAACAAGATGCGCAATGGCGACTTCGTGGTGAGTTTCGAGAACGCGCCTTATTATTACACAGTCAGCTCAACTGGCGAGGATGCCGAGCGCCACGAGGGTGCAGGTATCTATTCGAGCCTCGAGAGCAACGATGGGATGTGGATTCTCGATGGCGAGGGACTGCGCCACACCAGTGGCGACGTGACCACCGACGTGGTGACTCCTAACGCCATTTCCATTGCCAAGATTCCTTTCTGGATGACTTACGACCTTGCCAATGAGAAGCTTTACCTCACCAGCACCAGCGACAATGCAGTGCTCAGCGATATTCTCGACAAGGATATGGATTTTGTCCTTGCCAACAAGACTCAGTTCAACACCTACGACGGCACCTTCTGGCGCGATATAACTCCCGATGAGATGCCTGAGCCCGATTCCGAGGGTAGTTATTGCCCTGGGTGGTTGGTGATTTCGCCCAATGAAGCCAACACCTACTATTTCAGCACCCGTAAGAAAGGTATCTATAAGGTCACCGACGGCAAGTTTGTGGCAAACTATTGCGGTGAGGATGTTGGGTTCATTCCTAAAACCCGTATGCCGGCTATGAGATTTGACTCGCAGGGAAACCTGTGGATAGTGCAGACGCAAGACACCGAGCATCCGGTGCGCGTGCTCACGCCATCAAAGCAGGCGAAAAACAATATCACTGCTCAGGACTTCATTTACAACAATAGCGACCACATAAGCAACCTCTACCACAACAGTTTCAAGAGGGCGCAGTTTACCATTGGTGCGGGCGACACCAAGGTTTACACCAGCGGTCAGTATGAGAAGGCGATAGTGATATGGGACAACAATAGTGACCTCTCGCTCAACCACAGCATTTCTTTTGCCTCGGGGGCTCTCACCGACCAGGATGGAAAGGACATGAAATGGTATGACATGCGATGCCTCACTGCCGACAACAACGGCATGGTGTGGATGGGAACCACGTCGGGAATTATATCATTTGACCCACGCAGGGCTTTTGATGCCGACTTCCGTGTGACTCACATCAAAGTGCCTCGCAACGATGGCACCAATCTCGCCGATTATCTCCTTGACGGACAGGTAATAAACTGCATCGCGGTGGATGGCGCCAACCGCAAGTGGATAGGCACCGATGCTTCGGGTCTATTCCTCGTTAGCGCCGACGGGCAGCAGGTGCTCAAGAACTTCAATGCCAGCAACAGCTTGCTGGGCTCTAACCAAATCTACCAGGTGTGCTGCGTGCCAACGGGCAACTCGGTATTCGTTACCACCCCGCTTGGCGTGGCTGAGTACATCAGTGATGCCACACCAGGACAGGAAAACTTCAGCAACGTGTATGCCTATCCTAACCCCGTGCGGCCCGACTATGGCGGACCTATCAACATCACTGGACTCATGGAGAACTCCCTTGTGAAGATTGCCGACCCGTCGGGCAACGTAATCTGCTCGCTCAAGTCAACAGGCGGCATGGTGTCGTGGGACGGGTATAACTACAACGGC
Organism: uncultured Prevotellaceae bacterium; assembly: GCA_937892085.1. Classification (GTDB taxonomy): domain Bacteria; phylum Bacteroidota; class Bacteroidia; order Bacteroidales; family Muribaculaceae; genus Sodaliphilus. Next base: position 1,200 of record CALAVD010000525.1, on the reverse strand, counting down.
GAACAAGTGCCTACAGGTGTTTACACCATAATCGCTTCACAAGCCGACGGCTCGGGGGGCGGCACTACCAAGGTGCTTATCGTGAGATAGCAGCAGGCTATCACAAAAATATAGAAACCACCGCTGGCATGAGTGCTGGCGGTGGTTTGTGTCTTGCGAGGTGCGCTCAGCGTTATGTGCGGGAGCGCTTGCGCTGTAGTGTCATGAAGGTGTAAGGGTAGGGGTTGCGGTCGTCGGCAGGATGTGGCTCTTCGCCGATGATTTTCCACGAGCGCATGTCGATGCGGGGGAAGTGGGCATCCACATCGACGAATTTATGGTCGATGATGGTGAGGTGGATGGTGTCCACCATCGGGAATGTGGCGCGGTAAATCTGCTCGCCGCCAATGATGAACACGTCGCCGGGCATGGTGGCTGCCGCTAATGCCTCGCTGGTGCTGTGGGCCACCGTCACGCCCTCGGGGGCATAGTCGCTGTTGCGGGTGATGACGATGTTCTGGCGCCCGGGCAGTGCGCCCTTGGGGAACGACTCAAAGGTCTTGCGCCCCATCACGATGGAGTGCCCCATGGTGATTTCCTTGAAATGCTTCATGTCGGCAGGCAAGTGGCACAGCAGCTTTCCCTGCTTGCCAATGGCCCCGTTGCGGTCAATAGCTACAATCGCTGAATAGCTCATAGTTCACAGTTAATAGTTCACAGTTTTGTGTATTCTAGAAACTCTAGATTTTCTAGAATTTCTAGATTATCTAGCAGTTAATACACCAAATACATTAAACCGACACCACTCCCTTGATCAGTGGCCAGGGGTCGTAGCCTTCGAGCGTGAAGTCGTCGTACTGGTAGTCGAAGATGCTTTTCACCTCGGGGTTGAGCACCATGCGTGGCAGGGAGCGTGGCTCGCGGCTCAGCTGCTCATGCACCTGGTCAATATGGTTGAGGTAGATATGGGCGTCGCCAAAGGTGTGGACAAACTCTCCCGGCTCGAGCCCGGTGACGTGAGCCACCATCATGCACAGCAGGGCATAGCTGGCGATGTTGAACGGCACGCCCAGAAACAGGTCGGCGCTGCGCTGGTAGAGTTGCAGGCTCAGTTTGCCGTTCGCCACATAGAACTGAAACAGCGTGTGGCACGGCGGCAGGGCCATGGCGGCCACCTCGGCAACGTTCCAGGCGCTCCCCAGCAGACGGCGCGAGTCAGGG
>CALAVD010000524.1 GCA_937892085.1 uncultured Prevotellaceae bacterium | reverse complement strand
AGTTATCAGCCATTTGTTCTCCAGGATTCGAACCGGGGACACATGGATTTTCAGTCCATTGCTCTACCACCTGAGCTAAGGCACCATCGTGGTTTTGCGATTTGCGAGTGCAAAGTTACGACAAGTTTTTGAGATGACCAAACTTTTTGCGCAAAAAAATCAAATTATATTCTAAAAACGCACAAAATCGGAAAAAAGTGGATTCAAAACAACTCTAATTGAGAAAATATCCTTAACTTAGCAGATTATTTCGCCAGCAAAGTGGGAAACCAGCGAGCAACGCGAGCGGCAAAACTCCTATATGGAACAGTTGATGCAATATATATGGCAGCACCGCCTGTGGCGCGCCGATGACATGGTCACTAACGACGGCCACCACGTGAGAGTCCTCGACCCGGGACTTCTCAACACCGACGCCGGCCCCGACTTCTTCAACGCCAAAGTGGAGATTGACGGGCATACATGGGTGGGAAACATCGAGATTCATGTGAGGGCGAGCGACTGGAAGCGCCACGGTCACGACCACGACAGTGCCTACGACAGCGTCATCCTCCATGTGGTGGACAAAGACGACGCACCCGTCTATCGCACCAACGGCGAGCGCATCCCGCAACTGGTGCTGCAAGTGTCGCCTCTGTTCAACATGAGCTACGACCAGCTCATGAACAGCCGCCAAGAGCTGCCTTGCGCCGCCATCCTCAGCACCGTGCCGCGCCTCACCATCACCGAGTGGATTGAGAGACTCGCCTTTGAGCGTCTGCACGGCAAGGTGGAGCGGGTGCGCAACATCCTCGAGATGTACCACGGCAGTTGGGAAGACGTGTGCTACGCCACCTTGTCACGGAATTTGGGTTTCGGCATCAACAACGAAGCCTTCGAGCGATTAGCACGACGCACTCCGCTACGGCTGCTGCACAAGCACAGCGACTCGCTGCTGCAAGTCGAAGCGCTGCTCTTTGGCCAAGCGGGGCTGCTCAACAGCACTGCCACAGGCGCCGATGACTATTACCGCCACCTGTGCTCGGAGTATGCCTTCCTTGCCAACAAGTTCTCGCTGCACCCCATGGAGAGCGACTCGTGGAAGATGTTCCGCATCAGGCCGCAGAACTTCCCCTATCGCCGCATAGCGATGCTGGCGCAATATATAGAGGGCGGTTTCAACCTGATGAGCAAGATTCTCGAGGCCGACGGCGAGAAGGAGCTGCGCCAGCTCTTCAAAGTGGAGCTGACGGGTTACTGGAGCAACCATTACTCCTTTGGCAAGCCCAACGAGAAGCCTGCATTGGCACTGAGCGACAAGTCGATAGATATCGTGCTCATCAACACTGTGGCACCGCTCTACTACGCCTACGGCGAGATAACAGGCAACTATGCCCTTACCGACAAGGCGATTAGCCTGCTCGAGAGTTTGCGAGCTGAGAAGAACTCTATAGTTACCACTTTCACGATGGCAGGCATCGAGTGCGACAGTGCACTCACCTCGCAGGCACTCATAGAGCTTCGCCGCAGCTACTGCGATGCCCGCAAGTGCATCTACTGCAAGATTGGGCACCGCCTGCTGAGCGATAGCGCACATCGATAACACATTAACAAGCAATACAATAAATTACTTTTTTTAAAAAAATCACAAAGACATGAAAAAATTTTTATTAATGGCAACTGTGGTATGCATGGGACTGATGAACGCCCATGCCGAGACTGTTGTGCCTCTATCTTATGGAAACTTCGACCAGTGGATCACCCGTCACATCAAGGAATCGGGAGTGCTGGGCGGACAAGAGAAAAAGGTTTTTGAGATTGGGCCAAAACAAAACATCAATGGCGCTAAAGCCTATAATAACTTGGGAGGCTCACCCTGGGCCACCAGTAACATCTTAGCTAAAGTGGCAGGTATCACCAAGACCAGCAACGCCGTGTTCCCCGACGTGCACGGGGACGGCTTCTGTGCCAAGCTCACCACCATGATTGAGCACTGCAAAGTGGTGGGTGTCATCAACGTTGACGTACTCGTCTCGGGCACTATTTTCATGGGACAAATGATGGAGCCTGTGAGCAGCACCAAGAACCCTTACAGCAAGATGAATATGGGAGTGCCTTTCACCAAAAGGCCTAAATTCCTGCAATTTGACTACAAGGTTAACGTGCCTTCGGGACAAAGAATCTACTCCAGCGGTTTCGGCAGCAAGAAGAACCTCCCGGGACAAGACTATGCCGAGGTGTTTGTCATCCTTCAGCGTCGCTGGGAAGACAGCAAAGGCAACCTGCACGCCGCACGCGTGGGCACTGGCCGCCAACGTTTTGGCAAGACCGTGGCTAATTGGGTCAATAAGCACCGCATCCCAATCTGGTATGGCGACATCACCAAGCACGCCGGGTATCAGTCTTACATGGACCTCATTCCCAAAGACAAATGCTACTACGCCAAGAACAGCAAGGGCAAGATGGTGCCCGTGATTGAGGAGAAATGGGACGACCCCAACGCCACTCCCACCCACATCTTGGTGATGGCATCGTCGGGCTGCGGCACTGCCTACACCGGCACTCCAGGCATGGCGTTTTGGATTGACAACATCTCACTGGTGTATTGATTGGCTTCGCCGATGATTAGAGATTAGGGATTAGCGGAAGTCGCATAAAAAAAACGGCATTATGGCAAAGGAAGTGGGACAAACCCCAATGATGAAACAGTTCTACGAGATGAAGGCGAAGCATCCCGATGCGTTGCTGCTGTATCGTGTGGGCGACTTCTATGAGACCTACGGCGGCGACGCTATAGTGGCGAGCGAGATATTAGGCATCACCCTCACTCGACGCTCCAATGGCACTGGCGGGAAAAACTTAGAAATGGCTGGGTTTCCACACCATGCTCTCGACACCTACCTCCCAAAACTGGTGAGGGCAGGAAAGCGCGTCGCCATCTGCGACCAGCTCGAAGACCCTAAGCTCACCAAGAAACTCGTGAAACGTGGCATCACCGAGCTCGTCACCCCGGGCGTGGTGATAGGCAACACCCTGCTCGACCGCAAGGAGAACAACTTCCTCGCCGCCGTGCACTTTGGCAAGAAGGCCACCGGCGTGGCATTCCTCGACATCAGCACCGGTGAGTTTCTCGCCGCTGAAGGCTCGGTTGACTACGTTGACAAGCTGTTGAGCAACTTCGCCCCTAAAGAGGTGCTCATAGAGCGAAGCAACCGCACCCGTTTCCAGCAATCTATCTCCACAAAATACCTCACCTTCGAGATGGAAGACTGGATATTCACCGAGGAGTCGGCGACCGACCGTCTGCTCAAGCACTTCGAGACCAAGAACTTAAAGGGTTTTGGAGTGCAGAACATGACGTGCGCCATAGTAGCCTCGGGAGCCATCCTCCACTACCTCGACCTCACCCAGCACACACAAATCAAGCACATCACCTCGCTCTCGCGCATCGAGGCGGAGCGATTTGTGCGCCTCGACAAGTTCACAGTGCGCAACCTCGAACTCATCGCTCCGATGGCCGACGACGGCAAGAGCCTGCTCAGCGTCATCGACAACACCATCTCGCCCATGGGAGCACGCATGCTGCACCGCTGGGTGATGTTCCCGCTCAAAGATGTGAAAGCCATCAACCGCCGCCTCGACGTGGTGGAGCATTTCTTCAAGGACACCGAGGGACGGGAGCTGCTGAAAGAGCAGCTCGAGGTGATTGGCGACATCGAGCGACTGGTGTCGAAAGTGGCGGTGGCGCGCATCTCACCACGCGAGTTAGTGCAGCTCAAGTGCGCCTTGCAAGCCATCGGCCCCATCAAGCGAATGTGCGAGGAGAGCGACAGCGAGGTGCTATATAGCTTTGGCGAACAGCTCAACCCATGCCCGCTAATCAGCGACCGCATAGAGCGCGAACTCAATCCCGACGCGCCAAGCTTGGTAAATCGCGGCAACGTGATACGCAACGGCGTGAGCGACGAGCTCGACGAGCTGCGCAACATCTCCTCGAGCAGCAAGGACTACCTCATGCAGCTGCAACAGCGTGAAAGCGAGCGCACTGGCATCCCAAGCCTGAAGATTGCCTACAACAACGTGTTTGGCTACTACATAGAGGTGCGCAACACCCACAAGGACAAGGTGCCCGAGGAGTGGATTCGCAAGCAGACATTGGTGAGCGCAGAGCGCTACATCACCCCCGAGCTCAAAGAGCTGGAAGAGAAAATATTAGGTGCTGAGGAGAAAATTCTCACTATCGAGGGACAGCTTTTCAACGAACTGGTGGCGGCGGTGAGCGACTATATCCCTGCCATCCAGAACGACTCGGCACTGATAGCACAGCTCGACTGCCTGCTCTCTTTCACACGCGTGGCACTCGAGAACCGCTACAACCGCCCCATCGTTGACGACTCACTCGACATCGACATCACCGAGGGCCGCCACCCCGTTATCGAGAAGCAACTGCCTGTGGGAGAGGTATATGTCCCTAACAGCATCCAGCTCAGCAACGACGAGCAGCAGGTAATGATTATTACCGGTCCTAACATGGCGGGTAAGTCGGCACTGCTCAGGCAGACAGCACTCATCGTGCTCATGGCGCAGATTGGCTCCTTTGTCCCTGCCGAGGCAGCGCGAGTGGGCATTGTAGATAAGATTTTCACGCGCGTGGGCGCCAGCGACAATATCTCGCTCGGCGAATCCACCTTCATGGTGGAGATGACCGAGGCATCGTCAATCCTCAACAACCTGAGCGAGCGAAGCCTCATCCTCTTCGACGAGTTGGGGCGTGGCACAAGCACCTACGACGGCATCTCAATAGCGTGGTCTATAGTGGAATACATCCACGAGACTCACGCACACCCCAAGACGCTCTTTGCCACTCACTACCACGAACTCAACGAGATGGAAAAGACATTCAAGCGCGTGAAGAACTACAACGTGAGCGTGCGCGAGATGAACGGCAAGGTGGTGTTCCTGCGCAAACTCGAGCGGGGCGGCAGCGAGCACAGCTTCGGCATACACGTGGCAAAACTCGCGGGAATGCCCAAGACAATTGTCCATCGCGCCGACGAAGTGCTCAAGCGCCTGGAGCAGAACAGCAACAACGACTCGCTGAGCAAAGACCTCGACGACGTTGCCAACAACCGCAACGGCGTGCAGCTCTCGTTCTTCCAGCTCGACGACCCAGTGCTGAGCCAGGTGCGCGACGAGATCCTCAACACCGACATCAACAACCTCACCCCCATGGAGGCGCTCAACAAGCTCAACGACATCAAGAGCATCATAACCGGGAAAAATAGAGGTTTTTAGTGGAGTAGTGGAATAGTGGAATAGTAGAATAGTAGAATAGTAGAATAGTGGAATAGTGGAATAATGGAATAGTGGAATAGTGGAGCAGTAGAATAGTGGAGCAGTAGAATAGTGGAGCAGTAGAGCAGTGGAATAGTGGAGTGATATAAGTCCTATTTTCCTATAACTCCTATATTTCCTACCACTCTCTCTCACGGTCACTCTCGCCGCTAATCCTATACTAAAAAAATCAAAAAAACTGACATTTTTTCAGTTTTTTGCTGTATCTTTGTAGCCGCAAACGGCGATGAGGCTGCTCTGTGCTACCATAGCACTACCCTATCGTCATAATAATCAAGCAAATAATGGACTACGACAACAAGATACAAGATACTCAAGAGCAAGCACCCATCAAGCCTGCTGTGCTCGACTATGACGACATCTGCAAGATTGCCCCGTTCTTTAAGGGGAAACAGAAGCTCGTCAATAGGCTTTTTCGCTGGCTGGCAATCGACAAGACCAACAATTTCCACAAGCGCTACATGCACCTGCCAGGCCCCGATTTCACACACATGATGTTTGAGGAGGAGCTCAAAGCACCTGTCACCATAAGAAATGAGCACATTCTCGACAACCTGCCCGACGGACCGTTTGTTACCGTGTCAAATCATCCCTTCGGCTCGCTCGACGGCATGTCGCTCATAGATATTGTGGGCCACCGGCGAGCTGATTTCAAGGTTATGGTGAACATGATACTCAACCAAATTGGTGCTCTGCGGCCAAACTTTATCGCTGTTGACGCACTCGCCAGCAACGACCCCGCTAAGCGAGCCGTGTCGGTAAAAGGCATTACCGATGCCATGCGGCACGTGAAGCAGGGACACCCTTTAGGGTTCTTCCCCGCTGGAGCCGTGTCGAAGCTCACCTGGGGATTTCGCATCCAGGATCGAGAGTGGCAGCCGTCGGTGATACGCATTATCCAAAAGCTAAAAGTTCCCGTGATACCCATCTACTTCCACGGCCATAACACCTGGAAATTCACTGCTTTAGGCATGATTGACTGGCGCCTGCGCACGCTGCGACTGCCCACCGAGGTGTTTAACAAAAAGGGCTATCACTTCCGCGTGTCGGTGGGCGAGATAATCTCCCCCGAGACACTGGCCCAGTACAGCACCCCTGAAGAGTTAGGGGTTTTTCTTAAACAGCAAACTTACAACTTGAAAAAATGGCAAAAATAACCGACAACGACATCCGCACCGTCATGCAGCGCTACAGCATCATTGGCTCGGCACCTGCGCTGCTCAACGCCGTGAAGCGAGCGCTAATCATCGCACCCATCGACATCTCCGTCCTCATCAACGGAGAGAATGGTACGGGTAAGGAATTCTTTCCCAAGATAATACACGACAACAGCCCTCGCAAGCACAAGAAATATATCGCCGTGAACTGCGGAGCCATACCGGCAGGAACCATCTCGAGCGAACTCTTCGGACACGAGAAGGGCTCCTTCTCGGCATTGGTGAAGGAGCCCTT
>CALAVD010000523.1 GCA_937892085.1 uncultured Prevotellaceae bacterium | reverse complement strand
ACAAGGTGCGCAACAACGTGTACCGCCACATTCACATCAACCACGGTGCCGACATCGAGGAGGCGATTACCAAAGTGAGAGCCGAGCTCGAGAAGAATTCTCACATACGTCATCGTTACTCCTTGCGATACCTCGCTATCAAGCTCCTTGAGAACGATGCTGAGGCTGAGAAGACTGCGCTTGCACTTCCTAATGGCAAAGATATTATCGCCGTGCGCAACGAGCTGACTAAGCTCATCAAGCTGAGCACCAACGAGGACAGCGAGACGGCGATAATGAACGCAAAGTACGGCTTCATCAACGGTGCGCTTAAGGAGAGCTATGTTGAGGGCAACAACCCCGAAGCTCATCAGGTGACAAAGGTTCTTGACAAAATTGTCACTAACCGCTGGCTCGGTTTCCCCTTGTTTTTCGTGTTCCTGTGGCTCATGTTCTGGGTGACGTTCACTGTGGGGCAGTACCCTATGGACTGGATTGACATGGGTGTGGATTGGCTCAAAGACCTTGCAAACAACAATATGCCCGACGGTCCACTCAAAGCAATGGTTGCCGACGGCATCATTGGCGGCGTGGGCTCGGTGATTGTGTTCCTGCCGCAAATTCTTATCCTCTACTTCTTTATCTCAATAATGGAGGACTCGGGCTACATGGCGCGAGCGGCGTTTATCATGGACCGCCTCATGCACGGCATGGGGCTACACGGCAAGTCGTTCATTCCCATGATTATGGGCTTCGGCTGCAACGTGCCGGCTATCATGGCCACGCGCACCATCGAGAGCCGCAACAGCCGCTTGATCACCATGCTGGTGTTGCCATTCATGAGCTGTTCGGCAAGGATGCCCATCTACATCATGATAATAGGCGCGTTTTTCGCAAGCTACCAGAGCGTGATTATGCTCTCGCTCTATGCCATTGGCATCCTTGTGGCGATTGTCATGAGCAGGCTGCTCAAGCGCTTCCTTGTCAAGAACGACGACACACCGTTTGTCATGGAGCTGCCGCCCTACCGCTTCCCCACCGCCAAGGCTATCTGGCGACACACTTGGTCGAAGGGCAAGCAGTACCTCAAGAAGATGGGAGGCATCATCCTCGTGGCTTCTATCATCGTGTGGTTCTTAGGCTACTATCCCAACCACGACGCTTATTCCAACGCGCAAGAGCAGCAGGAGAACAGCTACTTAGGGAAGATTGGCAAGACTATCGAGCCGGTGTTCACTCCTAACGGTTTTGACTGGAAACTCGACGTTGGCCTCGTGGCGGGCGTGGGAGCAAAAGAGATTGTGGCTTCTACACTCGGTGTTATCTATAGCAACGACGACAGCTTCAGCGAGGACGACTCCGTGAGCGACGACACCGTCAAGTACAGCACCCTCAATGCCAAGATGACTGCCGACGGCATCACGCCGCTCGCCGCTTTCAGCTTCCTGCTCTTCGTGCTGCTCTACTTCCCCTGCCTCGCCACCATCGCCGCAATCAAGGGAGAGACAGGCAGCTGGCGGTGGGCACTCTTTGCCGCCCTCTACACCACCGCCGTCGCCTGGATAGTCTCAGCACTCGTCTTCCAAATAGGCTCCCTGTTATAAACAAACCACGAATTTACACTAATTGTCGCTAAAAAACAAGGAGCGCCTCCATCATAAGAGAGGAAGCGCTCCTAATTGTGCATTGTGCATTATGAATTATGCATTAACTTAGAACTGACCGTAGATGAACGGCTGCACTTCGGCGCTGGAGAATTGGATGACCAGTTGCACAACTACGATGAAAACTAACAGTTTTACTATCCAATTAGATTTTACAAACATTTTGCTCAATAATTGATACACCTTCTTTGGCACGAAGTGCAGGGCAAAGATTATGACAATAAGGTAGCACCACATCTTTCTTGCCGTGAAGAAGGGCACAAGATAGGCAAGGTCGAAGTCGGTGAACGATTTCTTCACTACTATCCACACGGTGTCGAAAGAGTCAACACCTAACATCATCATCGTGTAACAAGCAAAGACAAAAGTGATGAGCCAGCAGCAGAATTTCACCACCACATTATCGCTGGGGAAGATGGCATCGAGAGGTTTCTTGGTAAGTTTGTGCAAGCAGAGCGCCACACCATGAATGCCACCCCACGCCAGGAAATTGAGCGTCTCGCCATGCCACAGGCCACCAATGAGCATTGTCACCATGAGATTGACATGCTGGCGAGGCTTGCCCTTGCGGTTGCCGCCGAGGGGGATATAGACATAGTCCCTTAGCCAGCTTGAGAGCGATATGTGCCACCGCCGCCAGAACTCCGTCACATTCTGCGAGCGGTAAGGGAAGTCGAAGTTGATGCCTAAGTCAAAGCCCATCATCCGCCCCATGCCTATCGCCATGTCGCTATATCCCGAGAAGTCGCAATAAATCTGCAGCCCGAACCCGAGCACCGCCATCGCAAGCTCAAAACCGCTGTAACCGGCGGCATTGCCAAAGGCTATCATGGTGTATTGTCCGAAATAGTCGGCAAACACGGCCTTCTTGATAACACCCACCAGCGCCAGCCAGAAACCGCTATACACCATGCTTTTGGTAGGAGGTTTGTTCTCCTTGAGCTGCGGCAGGAAATGCGAGGCCCTCACGATGGGACCCATCGCCAACGCCGGAAAGAACGACAGGTAGAAGATGTAGTCGAGCCAATTTTCTACGGGTTTAATCTTCTCCTTATAGACATCCACTACATAGCTGATGGTCTTGAAGGTGTAAAAAGAAATGCCTAAAGGCAACACCAAATCGAGAGGCTGGAAATTGTTGTGAAGCAGGTCATTCAAGCTAACGATAGCAGCATCGCCATACTTGAAGAAACACAGAGTGCCTACCGAGAGGACAATACTCAGTGTAAGCCAAAAACGCTTCATCTTGACGGTTGGTTCTTGATGAATTTGTTTGGATAAGAACCAATCAATCACCGATGTAGCTACGAGAAGCAGAAAAAACAACCCACTCGACTTATAGAAGAAATATAGACTGAACGCAACGACAAAAACCATCATCTGCGTCTTGCGCGACTTCAGCAGGCCATATATTGGCAAGAAGAAGAGAAACAGCACCCAAAACAAGCCGCTATTGAAAAGCAGCGGCCTCTCGGGGTCATAACTCAACATACTCCAGATATTATGAAGCATAGTCGATATGTCAAATGTCATTGCATCCATATTTATTTAGTAAACGAGCTGACGAGCAAACAAGCTGATAAGCCAATAGTAATTGACAATCTAAACCCTAAACTCTAAACTATTAACTATTAACTATCTAAGTGGTTGCAGCAGCTCAAGCTTGGTGGGGCGGGCGGTCTCACCGGCAGGAGGAGCCTCAAGACGGATGGGGTGAGCCGACTTGGTCATTATCCACTTGCAGATGCGGTCGGCCCACAATATCGACGATGAAGCCTTGGGGTGAGCTCCGTCTTTCTTGCGCTCGTAATGCTGGTCGGGAGTGTAAGAGAGATAGAAACAGCCTTGCGGCACGCTCTCGCTGATCATGTCGTTGATGCCGGTGTCGTCTTTCCAGTTGGGAGGACCTATCCAGATGTAGGGAATATTTCCCATCTGGCGCATCAGCTCATCGACATACTTCTGTCTCTTTTGCTTGATGTCACGAATGAAGAGCTCGTTTCCGCCAAGAGTAATCATGATGTAGTCGGGCTTGTACTTCTTGATATAGTCTTTAAGCGTGGTGCGAGTGCCATAGACCTCGGTGGTGGAGCTGTACCACACCACGCAATAGAGGGTGTGCCCATTCTTCTTGGCGTAGGCCGACATGCGGGGAAACAGACACTCCACCATCGAGTCGCCAATGAACAGGATGGTCTTCTTGGTTGTGTCCATCTCCGCCTTGCCCGATTTTTTCTGCGGTGGCAAAGGCACTTGAGCGCCCGCCTTAGCCACACGGCGTTGCTCCGAGGCAAATAGAGTCTCATTAAATGTGCCCTTCTTAATCTCGGTCTCACCAAGTTTCAGATCAATATCTGAATTAGAAAAAGCATAGAACACACCTAACCCCACAAGCAAGATAGCGCAAATAGCAAAATAGGCCTTTTTCATTATTTATTATAAGAATTGTCGTTCTAAACTCTTAACTATGAGCTAAATCAGTCGTGTTCAGTAGTGCAAGCGTCAGCTTGTACAAAAAACTGTGAACTCTACAGCAGCTTAACACCAATGCCGGGGATGTCGTGGAGCGTAATCTTGCCATTCTCCACAGTCATACCCTCAAAGCGGTCGTTGGCGATAAGCAGGTTGCCGTCAAGGTCGGCATAGTCCACAACCGGCGACAGGTTCGCTGCAGCTGTCACGGCACATGAGGTCTCGGTCATGCAGCCTATCATCACTTTCATGTCGAGAGCGCGAGCGAGGGTCACCATCTTGTGGGCCTCATAAAGACCGGTGCTCTTCATCAGCTTGATGTTGATACCGTCATACACGCCCTTGAACCTCACGATGTCGGGCAAGCGCTGAAATGCCTCATCGGCAATGATGGGCAGTGGTGAGCGCTCACGCAGCCACGCAGTCTCGTCAATCATCGTCTTGTCAAAAGGCTGCTCCACAAAGATGCAGCCGCGATCTTTGAGCCAGTAGCACATCTCCAGTGCCTCTTCTTTGCTCTTCCATCCTTGGTTGACATCGACGCAGATGGGAACATCGGTCATGCTCTTTATAATCTCTACCGTCTCCTTGTCGTTGTCGAGACCCATTTTCACCTTCAGCAGTTTATAGGGAGAAGCCTCTTCCACCTTCTGGCGCACCACTTCCTCGGTGTCGATGCCTATGGTGAAGCTGGTCACAGGAGTCTTGTCGGGGTTATAGCCCCAAATCTTATACCAGGGCTGTCCCATGATTTTGCCAAGAAGGTCATGGAGAGCAATATCCACACTCGCTTTTGCGGCGCGGTTGTTGGGAGCCACATTATCAACGTAGGTCAAGATGTCCTCAATCTTGAAGGGGTCGTTGAACTGACTCAGGTCGAGGCTGCTCAAGAACTTGGTAACGCTCTCCACACTCTCGCCCAGATATGGTGGCATCGACGCCTCGCCGTAGCCCACTATGCCGTCATACTCGAGCTTTACCTGCACGTCGGGCGTGGTGGTGCGGCTGTAGCGCGCAAGATTGAACGCGTGACGCAGTTTCAACTCATAAGGCTCAAACGAGAGGTTAAGCCGTCCTGTTTTTGACACTTTCTTGGTTGCTTTTCCCTTTGCAGAGATTGAGATGGGCGCTGAGGCTGCTATCAACCCCAATCCAGTTCCCACTAAAAATTTTCTTCGATTCATGTTATTATTGATTATTTATTAGGTTTTTCAATTTTTCGAGCATTCGAATAATCGATGTGATTGATTATTAATAGCATTTGAAACCTGAAAAAAAGTACCAATCGTGGTTACGCACATATTTAATGCCCTTTGTCCCTATCATGCCGTTGATGCGGCTGATGGAGAGCGGGCTGTAGAGATAGTCGGGCGCGTCGGGGGTCAGGTCATTGATTTTCACCTGTCCCGAGCAATGGATATACTTGCCGTCGCGCAGATACAAGCCCACATGTGTCACACGGCCGGTCTTGCTGTTGCCAAAGAACAAGAGGTCGCACAGCTCGGCATCGTGCCAGTCGGCAATCTTCTTTCCTGTTAAAGCCTGCTGCGACGCATCGCGTTGCAGAATGACGCCGTTACTGAAATAGCTCACTTTCACCAGTCCTGAGCAGTCAGTCACCTTAGTAGAAGTGCCTCCCCACAGGTAACTTGACCCCATCATGCGGCGTGCAGTCTTCTCTATCTTCTTAAGGTCAAGGCTCTGTTTAGCCCACTTGTCAAATTCCTCAACACTCGACTTTTGTACCCATCCGGTGCGCCCGTCGGGAGTGGATAGCTCAAGCCACTTGCCTTTCTTGTTTTTTATCTGTAAGATGTTGCCAAGCACGAGGTCGCTCACGGTCTCGTCGCCCTTAGGCTTAGTCACCAGTCGGTCGTCATAGACGGTGACGATGTATCGCTCCGACTGTCTCCAAGCTTCAAAATCTTTATCCGAGAGAAATATCACAGAACTTTCGGGAACGTAGGCTATATAGTCGTCGGGACATTGCACCCTAAGCCACTCTCCCACCTCCTCAATCACTCTAATGGGAGTTCCCATCACGCATTGGGTGGCAACTTCGCCCGAGTGCTTAGGGTCGCAGCGTAGCGTTGCTATCGAGAGTTTCACTAATGCCCATTCCTTCTCAGCAGGAATGGCATCTTCGAGGACTTTCACGCTATCAACGTAAGTGACGCCACGCAACTTATCAACAATCTTTCCCTTTTGCGAGAAATTGCCCACAACACCTCGCACAACAGGAATTCCGTCGCAACTGTCTGAAACCGCAACATTCCATATCGCAACCCTTGAGTCGGGAGCCTCACGAGCCTTCAGATCGCTTAACATCTTGTTGATGTCAATTCTGTTGACATCAAAGTCAAAATCGGTAGCTGCCGCTATCATTGTGACAAGAGCGACCAAAACCGTTGTCAAAATTCTTCTCATCTCTTTATCTTTTCTCTTGAGTTAACAATTAGGTGTGACTTCCAGGTGTCGTAATATAGATTGCCTTTACGCCACTCCACTTCTCCTGGCTGGAAATCAACGGTCTCGCTGCGGATGTATTTCTTTTCGGGGCTAAGCTTGTCGCCAATACTTTCGTTAGATGCCATGCGATACACATCGATGCCAGTAGTGTAATAGCTGTTCATCGGTGTCCCCACAGCGCTGCGACCGAAGGATTGGTCGGTAGGCACCCACCCTATTCCCTCAAAATAGGTCTCAGCCCAGTCGTGCCAGTTCACCTCGTCGGGATGTATCATCCAGCCACTCTCCCACCGTGCGGGAATGCCGAGGCTGCGAACCAGCGTGATATACATCAATGCCACCTGTCCGCAATCGCCATGACCGTTGGCCATCACATATTCGGGCATATTCTTGATGGTGCTGTATTCGCGAGCGCCAGCCCAGGGATAGGTCATCGAAATCCAGTCAAATATCTTTGACGCTTGAAGCACTGGATTGGTCTCTCCCTCTACTATCTCGCGGGCGAGAGCGCGTGTGTCATCAGTTATAATAATGTGTGGAGGGTAATTACCTGTGAATTCCTTATATTCTGCACTCTCGGTGTTATAAGGCTCGAGCAATGCCAAGAGGTCTTGCTGGCAGATGTGGCGCTCAGCAACGTCATAGCTGAAGGTGTATTCAAAATGTGTGGGCTTGCCTTTCTCGGCTACGGCTTCCATATACACAGTGTGGTGCTTGCTGCCCTCGCTGAAGGTGACAGCACGGTTACTGCTCTCAAGCTTGATGTTCTTTTGGCGTATATTCTCGTAGGGGAACGGCATCCACACTCGCAGCGTCTCGCCAGCGGGAACAGCATCGGCATTGACATCAAGATAGAATGTGATATTCATGTGTCGCCAGTCGCGTAGGCCATTCTCATCGGCAGGCGACTGCATAGCCTCAAGATAATATTTGCGGCGGATGTTATAGGTCTCCATTTTATCAGCATCATGATTCTCTTTAAGCTCATCGGCGAGCAGCCACAGATTCCTAACAGACTTACGGAACCACCACTCCTGACCATCAATGATCATATATTCTATCTTTTTGGTGCGTTTCCATTTGGCGATTTGCTCATCACTGACTGTAGGCATTTTTTCCTTTATCAGCTTCTTGCCTTCATCAGGAGTCATGGTGAAGTCTTTCCTGATGCGCGTCATGATAGTATTAAGGGAGTCTATCCGCACTTCTTCGGCAACTCTCACTTTCTTGGGCAACGTCTGCATGAATTTCTCGGCTTTCTTAAATTCACCTCGCTCCATCATGTCCTCCACTTGACTCACCCAGTTGCTCTGGGCCATCATCACCGATGCGCTCAAAACAACTATCGCCAATAAAATAGTCCTATAATTCTTCATTAAATAATATAATTTTGATTTTTAACCTACAAAATTAATGAAAAAAAATAAATTTCTCACTTTAGAAGTGCTTTTTTAGCAAAAAAATGATTTCTTTGGCGTGTAAATAAGAAATTCTAAGTACATTTGTAAAAAAAATGACATGAATATACGCAGAGCAAAGAACGAGGATATTCCTCGCATTCACGAGTTGCTGACGCAGGTCAACAACGTTCACGCTAACGGCAGGCCCGACCTCTTCAAGAAAGGCAACCGCAAATACACCGATGAGCAACTGAAAGCCATTATTGCCGATACCGCCCACACGCCCATCTTTGTCTTCGCCAGCGACAATGACATGGTGTTAGGATATTGCTTTGGCATTGTGGAGCAGTTCATCGACGACAACAACCGCACCGATGTGAAGACGCTTTACATCGACGACCTGTGCGTCGATGAGAAATACCGCCGGCAGCACATCGCCAAGCGGCTCTATGACCACGTGATAGACTTCGCACGCAGCAACGGCTTCTACAACGTCACCCTCAATGTGTGGGAATGCAACCCCGGAGCACGCGCTTTCTACGACAGCTGCGGCATGAAACCGTTGAAAACTTATTTAGAAACTATTTTATAAAATATGTATATACTTGAAGCTATTTCAACTCGCCACTCGGTGAGGCATTATACTGAGCAGGAAATAGAGAAAGAGAAATTAGAACGACTGCAACAGCTCGTTAGTAAATACAACACCCAAAGCGGACTGCACATCCAGCTCATCACCAACGAGCCGCGCTCCTTTGGAGAGAGCATGCTGGCGCGATACGGCAAATTCAGCGGCGTGAAAAACTATTTCGCCATGATAGGCACTAAAAGCGATTTGCTCGATGAGACCGTGGGATACTACGGCGAGAAACTGGTGCTCGAGGCGCAGATGATGGGGCTCAACACCTGCTGGGTGGGGTTGTCCTACAAGAAGATTGGCAATGTGCTCGACATCGGTGAAGACGAGAAGTTAGTGTGCCTCATCGCTTTAGGATATGGTGGCACTCAAGGCGTGGACCACAAGCGCAAGTCGCCTGAGAAGGTGAGCAAAACCAACCTCAACAGCGCACCACAATGGTACCGACAAGGCATTGAGTGTGCCCTACTCGCACCCACTGCCATTAACCAGCAGAAGTTCAAATTTGAGCTAAAGTCCGGCAACAAAGTGAGCGCAAAAGCTGGCTTTGGCCCCTATTCCAAAGTGAACCTCGGCATCGTGAAATATCACTTCGAAATAGGCGCAGGAACCAAAAACTTCGAGTGGGAATAGATCGGAA
>CALAVD010000522.1 GCA_937892085.1 uncultured Prevotellaceae bacterium | reverse complement strand
AGCTCGGGATTTTATTCAAATTCTCAGCTTATAATTCCGGCGTGAGCCGGCTTTGTGACGGGCTTTGCTCGCGGCTTTGTGAGAGAATGCTGTGGCGTGGGGGCTTTCTCACAAAGTTGCACCTCCCGGTGTCGCAAAGCCTCGCAAGCTCGGGATTTTATTCAAATTCTCAGCTTATAATTCCGGCGTGAGCCGGCTTTGCTCGCGGCTTTGTGAGATTAAAATGATGGCAGACTAACAACTTTTTCATACATTTCTGTTTATTGAAAAAAAAACCTGTTTCGCCGAAAAAACGTCGTTATTAATTGAAAAGCAGTGCATTTACTTTTGCGTGTAATTTTATAATGTATAATTTTGCTTGCTTGATTAAATTTTTAGCTGAATTTTAATAACCCAAACATATCACCTTTTTTTACTGCTAAGTGCAATAAATTGGTGTGACGCAAAAAACAAACAACAACGCAATTATTTGGACAAAACAACATAAGACTTTCATAAGAACAAAAGAACAACGACGCAACGTTTAGACAAACAGACACACTGACGAGTGTTAAGAAACGATGTGTGGGTTTATTGTGCATTGTGAATTATGCATTATGCATTGAAAAAAGTTCTTATGTCTAAAAGAAGGAAATGAAAGAGACAAACAATATTTTTTATTAACTAAACTCTATTTTTTATGATTAAAAAATTTTATCTAAAACTACTGATGAGCCTCCTGCTCACGGCACTCGCCGTGCCATTAGCACAGGCTGATGAGTTGACTGTGGCGGGGGATAATGCAACCGCGACTTCAGATTATACCGTAGTCCCACTTTATGGGCAGTATATGGATACTGATGGAACCTATAGTCAGATTATTTACTCAAAGTCATTGCTTTCTGCTCTTAATGGCAATAAGATTACTTCTGTGAAGTTCTATGCAGATCGTAATCTTTCAAGTCAAAACGACGTTGTAGTAGAAGTGTCGCTAATGGAAACTGATTATGATGCGTTTTCATCCTCTACTCCTACTCCATTGACTGGTTTTCCAAGTGCATTAGGAAGCTATACGATTTCTGGCTCACCCAGTGAATTGGAAATACCTTTAACTAATGAATTCATCTATTCTGGTAATAAGAATTTAGCTGTACAAGTTAAAGTTGTAGGGTCTAAAACAAGTGCTTTTAGCACCATTTATTGGTATGGAGAAAGCACTACTAATGCAGTTGCGTATTATTATTACCAAGCTTATTCTACACAACAAGGAACGAAGTCTTATCTTCCCAAGACCACATTCACTTACGAGGCTGCTGGTGGTTCGGTAAGTGTTAACCCAACATCATTGGACTTCAATGAGAGCGACACTTACGTAGGTGGTTCTTACCAGAAGACCTTCACTGTTACCAACAGTACCGAGGATGCAGTGACTATCACCCAGACTGGTGACAATGTGTTCACATTCAGTCCTGCAACCGTGGCTGCCGGTGCTACTGAGACCATCACTGTTACCTATGCTCCCACCGCAGTTGGCACTAATAATGCCACTCTCGCTGTGGGTGACAAGTCTGTGACCTTGACGGGTACTGCCGTGGCAGCTCCCGCTCCCACCATCACCGTCAACCCCGCAACAGTGACTATCAACACCCAGCCTTATACTGCTGGTGCGGCATCGTTCACTGTTACCGGTACGAACCTCACCGGTGACATTACCCTGTCTTTTGAAGGCAGTAGTTTGTTTGCTGTGAATCCCAGCACCATCACTTCTGCAGAGGCTGCCAATGGCAAAGCTGTTACCGTGACCTACTCTGCACAAGAAGTAGGCACATTCAATGGCACAGTAACACTCACCAGCGCTGGTGCCGAAACAGTGACCGTGCCTGTCACCGCCAACGTAGTCACCCCTGTAATCAGCGGCACCGTTACTCCCACAACATTGACTTTGACCTGCCAAGAGGGTGCTACCACCACTGGCACTATCACTGTTGAGAACACAGGCAACACAGCCTTTACTCCCGCATTCAGCACTCTGACTGCACCTTTCAGCATCGAGGCTGCCACCGAGATTGCCGCAGGCGAAAGCAAGCAGTTCACCGTGACTTACGCACCTTCACTCTATGGCAACCACAGCGCCACCCTCACCGTTACTATCAACGGCCAGGCAACTAATGTTACCCTGAACGGTACCGCCACCGAGGCTCCCGAAGGTGGCGAGCTCACCGTTGCTGAAAGCACTTCAACCTCAGCAGCCAACTTGTCAAGTATCGCTCCAATCTATGGCGGTAAATACGATCAAACTGGTTGGGTGCAGATGCTTTATCCTGCATCGCTGATTACTGACCTTAACGGCAAGCAAATCACCAAAGTGACCTTCCGTCACAATGGAAAACCTTATTTTAGCGGCGGTGCCGTTGAAGTTAAGATAGGTGAAACCGACAATAGTGACTTGAGCAGTCGTGTAGCTGAGAGCACACTCACCGCTGTTGCTACTGTTTCTCCTATTGGTAATGCTTTTGATAACAGCTACTACTTGACATTTGAGTTCACTACACCCTATGTATATAATGGTGGAAATCTTGTGATCCAAACTAAGGTTACTACAAAGGGCAGTGAAGACCGAAGTAAATTCTACGGTAAAACTACAAGTCAATTAGGCTTAGGTGATATTACAACACTAGCAACAAGCTATTCGGCTAACACTGGTGATGGCTACAGTACCTCATTCCTGCCCCAGGCGACCTTCACTTATGAGAAGGTTGCTGGTGTTGTAGTAGAGCCAACTGATGGCACTCTTGCATTTGGTGAAGTTAGTATCACAGGTAGCAAGAATCTGTTTGTTACTGTTACCAATAAGAACTCTGTAGCTGTGCCTCTGTCGGTAACCAATCCTGAATCTCCATTCAGCTTCCCATATACCGACACTGAGATTCCAGCAAACTCAACAATTCAATTCCCAGTACATTTTGCTCCAACCGAGGGTATCGATTATACTGGTTCATTGACCATGACCATCAATAATGTTGACTATGTATTCACTCTCACTGGTACTGGTCACGTTAATGAGCCCACCATGGGCGAAGATGACTTTGCTGCTATTACCTACGACTGGACCGATTCTAATGGCGATGAGCACAAAGACACTCCAATGAATCAGCCTGCCACTACACCAGAGCAGATGATTGCCCTGATGAAGGCTGTCTATACCAATCCTAATGTTCCTGGTAACATCTATCGCGGCTACACCGCTGCTGGCGAGCATGAGACCGACCTGGTTTCTTATCCCGCAATTGGTACCATGAGCAACTATGCTTACAGTGATAGCTATGGCTGGAACATTCCTGCTAAAAGCGATGTTGTTAAAGTGGGTTCAAGCTACTACCTTAACCCAACCGACTATCTGCCCAACAAAGAAGGCCTCACCGTTCTTCTAGTCGAGATGAACGATCAGAAGGTTGCTGAGGCTAAAGCCACTGAATATGGCCTGCCCACAACCATCTCGGGTGAGAGCACCTATCAATCTACAAGCAGTTACACTGACCTTGTTCAGAAGTTTGACGTTATGTTCAAGAGCGTACGTGTGCTCACCAGCTCTAAGAACATTGGCGCCGGCGAGACTGGTGGCACCTTGTTCAAGATTGACTGCGACAAGATGAACCGCTTCTTCCTGCTCGGCAAAGGCCGCCTCCGTGCTTACTATAGCGACAATGTGAAGATGCCTGACGGTAACGGCAATTCTTATCAGGTTGTTGATAATGATGATGTAACCAAGGCTCCTTTCTATAGAATGTTTGAGGAATTCAGCCCCAATGTGGCATCTGTAGGAACCTCTGCCGAGACCGATATCTATCAGAAACTCGTCAACATGGAGTCTTATAGTGTTATTCATGACTGCGTGAGCGTGCCCACTATTGATGGTCACCACGAGTTCAACCTTTATGGCGTTGAGAGTCCAAGTGATGACTGCCAGGATGTTCGCGACATGATGCTCTTCATTCCCGAGCGTCGCATGACTCAGTGGAGCGACAACTCATTATCTTCTGGTGAAAACAAGCGTGACAATAGCGATGTTGACCACTATGTAAACTACTATCAAAATAATGCTCCCAAGCTTGGTCTGTTCGTTATCAAGCAATACCCAATTGATGGAGTGCAAGTTGATGGTCAGGATGTTTACAAGCTTCACTTGACTTGGACTTCTAACCTGCTCGACTTCTTGCCAGGCGAGGATGGTCAGTACACTCTTTATCGTGTTGTGACCAATGCCGATGGCAGCAAGACCTATACTCCAGTTGTTGAGAATCTTGATCCTAACACCTTCGAGTATGACGATTATATTGACATGCAGCAGAATGGACAGCAAATAACATACGTAGTTCGTGGTCAGGACAAAGAGCAGTTCTTGACCCTGCAGATGTCGAATGAAGAAAGCTTCATCATTCCTGGTCTTGACAAGGCCGAGCAGCTGCAGCTGGTCCTCAATGCCGACCACTACTACAGCCGCTTCTATCCCCAGACTGCTAAGAACTACTACAGCAACCGCTTCTACATTAAGAACAACATTGGCACAAACGTAAAGGCTAAGTACCTTGAAAACGGTACTACCTTCACATTCTACCGTGTTCCCGATGTGGGAGGCGTTACCGAGAATGTTGAGGACTATGTAGCTCAGAACAGGGTTGCATTTGCTACTGCAACAGTTGCTTCAAAGGATAATGGTACTGGCACTCTTACCATCGCTCCAATAACCAGCAATGCCGACTATTGGGATGGCACAGAGTATGTTTTTGGCTATAAAGCTCCAGCCACCTCGGCAACCTTCAGCTATGACGTAGCCGATGAGAATAGCGATGTCCTGTTCAATGACCTGAAGATTATCGATAACTTCTGGGTAAACGTTGAGGGCAACACTCACCCCAACAACTATGGCTACTACGTAGAGCTTGAGACCGCTGTGCCATTTACACTCGATGAAACCAGTGGTGTTCCAACAATCGCGACTGAGCAAGATGGCATCTATGCCTACTTTGAGATTCCTCAGAGTTATAATGCAAATATTGTTAGAGCCTGGGCATGGATTAAGAATCAAGATGGTACCGAAACCAATCTCACAGGTAGCACATGGCCTGGTACAGCAACGATGACTAAAGTTGGCACGAATGGTAATAATGATGTTTATCGTTGGATTGCTGATGAGACTATTCAACAACAACCTACCCACATTTTATTTAACTGGAACGATGCCAACGATATGCAGAAGTCAGCTAATTTCGAGTTTACAAATGGTGGTTACTACAACAATACCACCGCTGGAGGTTATGTTGGCGCAAGCAATGGCAGCACTGCCGCTCGCAGTAACAGCATTTTGATTTCTACTCACAAGACTGCCATGACAGCCAGCGAATACAGCTGGGAAGACGTTGAAGGTGACACTCAACACAAGCTGCAGCTTGCCAACGAGTTTGACATCACTGTTAAGCAAAGTAGTAAGAGCGAGATTCTCGGTTACTACGCTTATCGCTGGGATTCAAGCTATGGAACCGAAGAGAAGCCCTACGCTATCATTACTGGCACTGCCGATAATGAGGAGGACATCTCTCCAAACGGTCAAGCAAGCAACCAGGGTGAGTACTACACTGTGGCAATGAACAAAGACTACACTAGTCAAGTTGACTTCAATGGCACTACCACAGCTCAAGCTCCATTCATCGACAACCACATCAAGGACAATGCCGATGTTTACACCTATGCTCCAGTAGTAGAAGTGTTTGCTCCATCAGCTGCTGTTAACGAAGACGGCACTGACCGCAAGGACTATAACACTTATGGTGCTTCGCTCACCAACCTTGCAAGTGCTAAGATTGAAGTTGATGTAGAGAAATATGCCAACGTAGGTGAAAATGGCTATGAGTGGACCGATGGCACTAACACTTACACTTACTATCAAGTTCAACTCAAGGTAAATGTTCTAGACCTGCCCACTGGCTATCAGATAGCTAAGGTTCGTACTTGGCGTAAGATTGACAAAGATTATCTTGGAGAGCAAAATCCAACCCAATACACAGCTGATTATCGTTGGCGCATCGACAATATCGACGCTGAGACTGGTGAGCTTCTCTACATCGACAAGGAAGATTGCCAACTGAACGAGGCTCTTGGTGACAAACCAGATAACAATGGCATATTTGCCGGCACATTTGGTGCTCTGAAACTTGAGACTGGAGACGAGATTCCAATGGAGTTTGTCGTTCGTATCTACTTTACAAAAGAAGATAGTGGCTCAAAGGCTGTAGAGAGTGCCGACGGCAAGTACTACATTGCCGAGGTGACAGCTACTGACAAGCTCACAAGCGACATCCCAACCAGCATCTATGGTGTTGAGAGTGCTAAGGTTGTTGCTGGCGTGAAGTACTACAACATGGCAGGTGTTGAGAGCGATGTTCCTTTCCAGGGCATTAACATTGAGGTTACTACCTACAAGGATGGTTCACGCACCAGCCGCAAGATTATGAAATAAAAATTTATTGAGGTGAGAGGTAAGAGGTGAGAGAGACTCTCCCATTTCAAGCCACTCAGCCACCAATAATATTCATACGCTTGAAAGAAGAGGGCGACCCCTGCGGGCCGCCCTCTTTTGTAATTTAACGGTCGTGTTGTTGTAGTGCAAGCGTGAGCTTGTTAGCCTTGACTCGTAAAAACCAAATTGGCACGATTTTTGCTTATAATATTGTGAAATGACATATTTTTCCCCGACTATATTGATATTGTGTAGTTTTTTTACTACCTTTACACACTAATTCACGGGAACAGCAACTATTGCCTTGTTAACTTGTATTTTGTCAGTTTGTTTACTAATTAAAAAACATACAGCTATGATTGAGTATTTTAGTAGCCACTTGTGGCAGTTTTGGACGCTGGTGGCCTTCATC
>CALAVD010000521.1 GCA_937892085.1 uncultured Prevotellaceae bacterium | reverse complement strand
AATTGTAGGTGTCGGGGAACTCGCCATAGAAACTCATGCCTGGCTGAAACGCTGCCATATCCTTCATGCGGCGCATGTATTCGCTCTGTGTGATGACCACTGGCTGCGCATCGGGCGACATGGCGGCGTAGGTCACCATAAATTCGCTCTTCTCGATGTCGGGAATCTGCGATTTGAAGAGGGTGGTGGCGATTTCGCGCTCCTCAGTGGAGAGTTCTGCGTCTTTGGCATCTTCCTTGCGCACCAAGTTGTCAACCACGTCGCTATCAACACGCACGAAGCGCGATTTCTCGTTCATCTGCTCCAGCAAGCCCACAAATGGTATGTCGAGCTGGCCATCCATCATCAGCACGTCATATCCCTTGTCTTGAGCCGCTTTTATGTAAGTGTATTGCGCAGTCTTATCGGTGGCATAGAGGTAGATGAGGTTGTCGTCCTTATCGGTCTGGTTGCCTTTGATGAGGTCTTTGTACTCGTCAAACTTGAAATATTTACCGTCGGTGTTCTGGAGAAGGGCAAACTTGGCTGCTGCATCCTTGAACTTCTCGTCGCTGAGCATACCATACTCGATAAAAATCTTGATGTCATTCCACTTCTCTTCAAAGGCCTTTGCGTCGGTCTTAGCAATTTCTTCAAGACGGCTTGCGACCTTCTTGGTAATGTAAGACGAAATCTTCTTCACGTTGCGGTCTGATTGCAGATAAGAACGCGACACGTTCAAAGGAATGTCGGGACTGTCAATCACACCTTGCAACAGCATCATGAACTCTGGCACCACACCCTCCACGCTGTCGGTGACAAATACCTGGTTGCAATAGAGCTGGATGCGGTCTTTGCGAATGTCGAGGTTGTTCTTGATTTTTGGGAAATATAAGATTCCGGTGAGAGTGAAAGGATAATCCACATTCAGGTGAATCCAGAACAATGGGTCGTCCTGTGCAGGTTGAATAGCATGATAGAACTTGATATAATCTTCATCCTTTAATTCGGTGGGTTTTCGTGTCCACAATGGTTCTACGTCATTGATGACCTTATCTTTGTCGGTATCTACATACTTGCCATCTTTCCATTCTTGTTCTTTCCCGAATACTACGGGTACAGGCAGGAATTTGCAGTATTTGTTGAGCAGAGTGCTGATGCGCGACTGCTCGAGGAACTCCTTCTCATCATCGTCGATATAGAGCACGATGTCGGTGCCTCGCTCGGCCTTGTCGCACTCGGTCATCTCAAATTCGGGTGAACCGTCGCAGCTCCATAGTACAGGCTTTGCGCCTTCCTCCCAAGAGAGGGTGCGAATCTCCACCTTCTTGGCAACCATGAATGCCGAGTAGAAGCCGAGACCAAAGTGGCCTATGATGGCGTTGGCGTTGTCTTTATACTTTTTAAGGAAGTCTTCAGCACCCGAGAAAGCAATCTGATTGATGTATTTATCTACATCTTGCTCGGTCATACCAATGCCATGATCGCTCACGGTGAGTGTGCCAGCTTCCTTGTCGAGGGTGATGCTCACTTTCAGGTCCTCGGTAGGACCTTTGAAATCGCCTGCCGTAGCAAGGGTTTTGAGTTTTTGTGTCGCATCTACTGCGTTAGAAACCAGCTCACGCAAGAAAATCTCGTGGTCGCTATACAAGAATTTTTTGATTACGGGGAAAATGTTGTTGGTAGTTACCCCAATTGATCCTTTTGCCATAGTATATATATTTTTGTTGTTATTTCACGATATGATATTAAGCAAAAAAAATGCCACACCAAGTGGTGTGACATTTTGTGTCGCATGATGAAAATTTGTCACCTATCTATTGTTGCGACTGTCTCGTCGCCTTTTACGTCTATAGTTATGGTTGCGCCTTTCACGTCTTCATGCCTAAGTAGCAGGTCACTCATCGGGTCTTCGATGTGGGTTTGAATGGCACGCTTGAGAGGTCGGGCGCCATATTGGATGTCAAATCCCTTTTCGGCGACATAATTTCTTGCCTCATCAGTGACAACCAACTCATTACCTAACTCTTGCACGCGCTTGTAGAACATCTCCAACTCGATGTCGATGATTTTGAGAATAGCATCTTTGTCAAGGCTCGAGAAGGTGATAATGTCGTCGATGCGGTTAAGGAACTCAGGAGAGAAGGAGCGGTTGAGTGCCTTGCGAATAACAGCATCTGAGCGTTCTTTGGTGAGTTCTTGTGTGTTGAATCCTACGCCAGCACCAAAGTCTTTCAACTCACGTGTTCCGATGTTAGAAGTCATGATGATGATAGTGTTCTTGAAATCAACTTTGCGCCCCAAACTGTCGGTGAGTTCGCCTTCATCAAGTACTTGAAGAAGCATGTTGAACACGTCGGGGTGAGCCTTCTCAATCTCGTCGAAGAGCACCACGCTGTAGGGGTGCTGGCGTATCTGGTTCACCAGCA
>CALAVD010000520.1 GCA_937892085.1 uncultured Prevotellaceae bacterium | reverse complement strand
AAGAAATTAATGCATTAAATGAAAAAATAAAAGCCTTAGAAGAAGAAAAGCAAAATATTATAGATGAAAATGAAAAGAAAGAAAAAGAAGAAAAAGAGAAAAGAGAAGAAGAAGAAAAAGAAAGAAAAGAGAAAGAAGAAAAAGATAAATTAGAACAGGAAGAAAAGGATAATAAAATGGAAGAAGAAAAAAGCAAATTAAATGAAGAGATTAATGAATTAAATGAAAAGATTAAAAAACTTGAAGAAGAAAAACAAAATATTATTGATGAGAATGAAAAAAAGGAAAAAGAACAAAAAGAGAAGAGAGAACAAGAAGAAAAAGAAAGAAAAGAGAAAGAAGAAAAAGAAAAATCTGAACAAGAAGAAAAGGATGCTAAATCAAAAGAAGAAAAAGATAAATTAAATGAAGAGATAAATTCATTAAATGAAAAGATTAAAAATTTAGAAGAAGAAAAACAAAATATCATAGATGAAAATGCAAAGAAAGAAAAGGAGTCTAATGAGAAAAGAGAGCAAGAAGAAAAGGAAAGAAAGGAGAAAGAAGAAAAAGAAAAATCTGAACAAGAAGAAAAGGATAATAAATCAAAAGAAGAAAAAAAAACTTTGATTATTCACACCTTTTCACCAAACCATCGAATTTGCGAGCGTCAAAACCAGCGATGCGACAAAACTTCATAACTTTTTTGGCTCATTATTTTTAAATTATTGGAATTTTCTGTTTACATTTGCAGTCAAAATGCACTTGAAAGGAAAAATAAGTCACTTTGTGTTGTTGTCGTTCTTTTTTATGATGGCGACAATGCTGGTGTCATGCCACAACGACTCGATGCCTAAAGACGTGATTACTCAGAATGAGGTGTTCACTGTGGGCTTAGACAAAGTGGTTGAAGGCAAATGGGTGGCCGAAGCCAAGAGCGCCACACATCTGGTCACCAACTATCATCTGCCACCCGACTCTGTGCCCGCCGTCATCAAGCTGAGACTTGCCATCAACGGTCACGACAATGAGCTACGACCTGGCGAGTATCATTATATAGACTTGGCTAACGACACCGAGAACGATGTCATCAGAGCCTGTGTTGCAGGCGATAAGCGCTCTTCGTCACAAAAGATTGAGCGCCCTCGTGAATTAAAGCTAACCATTGACCTTAGTAATCTAAAGAAGGACTTGAACGACAAGGGATTCTTCATAACTCCCACTCACGACACCATTTATGCTGAAGACTACAAGGGTGTGTGGCTCACCGCAAACATTGACCCTCTCGATGTTGAGGCGTCACAATGCCCACTCCACCCCGAGTTACTCGTTGACGCCATGCCAGGCAGAGGCGACATCCATGATGTAACAATTAATCTATCCTCACCACGGCACCATGTCAACAAGGAATGGAGAATCAACTCCCTTAACCCAGACTACCCCTCCTTCACTTCAAGTCAAAAGCTGATGGACGTGATGCACAACATGTCGATAGATGAGATTTCAAGAGGACAAGAAGACAAGACAACAAAAGGACAAGAGAACAAGAGAACAAACAAAGAATCAAACTTTTCAACTTCTGCCTTTCACTCTCAACCTCACAACCTCATGGCATCGCAAGAGTGTTATGCAATAATACTGGCACTCGCCTACCTGGAGCCACAAAAGTCGATGCAGACCCTAAAGGCAATGGTCACTGACAGCATCATCACTACAGGCGACAGCATTGAGGGCTATAGCTCCCTTGCCAACAAGATGATATGGGCTACAGCTGCTTGGGAGGTGTATTGCGTCACTGGCGACAAGCAATGGCTTAAGTATTCCTACAACATCATAGTCAAGAACTTGGATATAATAGAGAATTCGGGACTTCTCAACAAAGAGACAGGACTATATCGTGCCTCTTGTCCCTACCATGTGAGTAACATAAATCAATACTACCCCCCATGGGCTTCAGTAGCCGACATTTTTGAGACCACTCCCCTGCTCGCCAATGCCATCATGGAACATGCCTACCGCATAGTGACAATGATGTGCGACGAGTTCGAGATAAACTACCACAGCAGCAATGCCGAGGCATTGAAAGACGCCATTAACCACCGACTTTGGGACGAATATAGAGGATATTACACGCAATATCTGTATGCAGGCACTCTCAACATCATGTCGCCCTGCTCCGACAACTTGGGGCAGGCACTGTGCATCCTATGGGATATTGCCGAGGATGACCGTGGCGAGACTCTTGTCAACGAGATGCCTCTCTCCTACTATGGTCTTCCCCTCACCTATCCCATCAACATGAGCGTGAAGTCCGAATTCAACAATGCCGTTATACCTATGGTGCAGGCACTATGGAACCTTGCCGCAGCTCGCAACGGCAACATCGCCATGCTACGCAGGGGCATTGGTTCGCAAATCAGGCCACAAGCCCTGCTTGCCAGTTGCAATGTGAGTTCCTCGGCGACCACTGGCCGACCTCTCGACTTCTCTTTCTCACGCGGCAACGCCGCCGGCAACCTCTCAATGATTTATAATGTGATTGCCGGCATGAAATTCTTGCCTAACGGCATCGAGTTCAGCCCCAAAGTGCCCAAATGTTTTAATGGCAAAAAAATCATCACCTCGTTCAAATATCGTGGCGCCATTCTCGACATCATCGTCAAAGGCACCGGCAACGAATTAAGCAAGATTTCTCTCGACGGTAACGACCTTGCCGACAACTTCATAAATGGAAACATCAGCGGTCACCACACGATAGTTATCACTATGAACGACATCTACACCGGTTCGGGAAAAATCACCGTCGCCACCGACCTATATCAAATTCCCGAGACTCCTCTGTGGCAATGGGACGGCTACTATGGCACTACCTATAATTATAATAGCTCAAACGGATATAAAATCCTCATCAACGATGTGCCTTCCTACTCGATGCGCGATTCGGTACTCGGCACTCGCGACACAGTGACTTATCGCAGCTTTGCACTGATGGCGGTCAACAAGTATGGCTTCAGCTACATCTCAAAGCCACACTTCATCACCACCACTGCCACCATCCACAAGTTTGCGGAACTATATCCGCAACTCGCTATCAACATTCCATTTCCTGGTTTCTATAAGCACCGACCCATAGAGATTACCGACAGCACTTCGTGGATTTCGGTTCCTGTCAATGTGGCTGAGGCAGGCAACTACGTAATTGATGTGCTATACTGCAATGGCACGGGGGGGGCATCTTTGGTGGCACCTTGCCACATGCTCGAAGTCACTGCCAACGGGCACCTTCAAGGTGTGGTAGCCACTCCGCCTTTAGGCGAGGGGCAGTGGCTCAGGACAGCTTATAGCAGTCGTCTCAACGTGCAGCTACTCAAGGGCAAGAACACGCTGGAGGTGCGCATGCATCGCTCATCGCCTCATAAGGGCTCGCCAGCCAAGCTGCGTCTCTCGCATCTGAGAATCATAAAACGAAATGCTTAAACACCATCAAAATCAACACACATGGCAAAAGCTTTTTCACATAACTTAAAAACCACCATTGCATTAGCACTGACTATCATTCTTTGCTTGGTCATTGACGTGTCGTGCAAGAAAAACTCTATAAAGTCGGCAGAGGAATCTACTAATATCGCCTCTTACGACAGCCTGATGCACAATGCTTACGAGAGTTACAACAGGGCCGACTTCAATAAGTCGATAGAACTCACCCGTGATGCTATGAAGTCGATTTCTAAAAACGACAAAGTGGCGATGAGCGACGCCTATTCCCACCTTGCAGCTTGCTACCAACGCATAGGCATGAACGACAACGCTCTCAGCAACGCTTTTGCAGGACTCAACATTGACGAAAAACTCAAAGACAATGAGCGCATTAGTGCTTCTTACAGCAACATTGCCTATATCTACCTCGCAGCTCAGCGACCCAACGAGGCCAAGACGCTTATCAACAAAGCCCTTGAGTTAGAGAAAACCATCCAAAAGCCCAACAGTCGCCACTTGTCAAACCGTTATGGCATGGCAGCCGAAATTTATCTCAAGCTCGAAGAACCCGACAAAGCATTGGAGTATATCAACAAAGCCCTCGACATCGACACCACAGCCAACGACTCCTTGCAGATAATGCGACGCATGTTGACGCTGGGCGACATCTATGCAGCTACCGACAGCACCCAGAAAGCCCTCAACTATTACCAGCAAGCCATCAAAATGTTTGAAAAAAACGACGACAAATACAACATGATGCTTGCCTACAAAAACATTGGTGCACTCTATGTGAAACTTGGCGACAAGGCGCAAGCCATGAAATGGCTCAATCTTAGTACCGACATAGCCAAAGAATGTGATGCCAAAAGCGTGTTGAAAGAAAATTATCTGATGCTTGCCAACATAATGAGCGACAACAACCCAGCACAAGCGGCTAAGTATCTGAGCCAGAGCAATAGCCTTGCCGACAGCATCTATGATGAAGCCACAAGCAAGCTCACATCTTATTATGCCATGGAGTTCCAAACCAAGGAGAAGGAGCACAAGATTGAGGAGCAGCAAAACTCCATCACCATGCAGCGCCTCATCATCACCGCTGCTATCATCGCTGTCACCTCGCTACTCATGCTTTGCATTGCACTATTCGTCATCATTATGCTCAGGGCACGCACTCGCAAAGCCGAGAAAAACGCCGAGCAAATGAGAGACCGTTTCTTCACCAATGTCACCCACGAGTTCCGCACTCCACTCACCGTAATATTGGGTGAGGCTCAGGAGCTCAAGAACGAGGAACACGACGAGTCGAAGCTGCCCAAGTTTAACGCAATCATCAATCAAGGCAACCATCTACTCAGGCTTGTGAACCAGCTTCTCAATATTTCCAAAGTTCGCACCGCAATAGGCAGCCTGCCCTGGAAGCACGGCGACCTGGCTGCACTCGTAAACATGATAGTCGAGAACATGAGTATTTACGCTCAACGCCAAAACACCAAGATTGATTTCTACCACGATGATAGCGACTTCAATATCGACTTTGTGCCAGAATATTGCCGAAGCATCGTGACTAACTTGATATCTAACGCAATCAAATTTGATTCCCCCGAGGGACACATCACCGTTGACTTGAGCCGCAATAAGAGCAACGTGATGATTGCTATCGGCGATCATGGATGTGGCATCAATCAAGATGACCTACCACACATTTTCGACTTGTTCTATCAGGGAGAAAGCGGGAAAGCCGAGCTGGGTACCGGTATCGGTTTGGCATTAGTGAAGCAAATGACCGAAGCAATGAACGGCACGGTTGATGTTAAAACCCGGGAGGGAGAAGGCACCACTTTCACCATCACCCTGCCTGCCAAGTACAAAAACCGCGAATATCCCAAGTGGATTCCAAAGATGCTCACCACAAGTGTTGACGATTTCACCGAGCCCATGCAAGAAACAATGGGACAAACCACTACGTCACACACATCAGGCACCAACGACGACAAGCGCATCGCTCTTGTTGTGGAAGACAACACCGATGTTGCAGCCTACATTCAGCACGTGCTGCAAAGCTCCTTCAACGTGATTATTGCTCACGACGGGCAAGAAGGTCTTGACAAGGCAAGGGAAGTAATCCCCGACATCATCATCACCGACCTGATGATGCCTAAAGTTGACGGAATGGAGATGTGCCGACAGCTGCGAGAGGACGAACTGGTGAGCCACATACCCATCATCATTGTCACGGCACGCGACACCGACAAAGACCGCCTGGAAGGGCTCTCTACTGGTGCCGATGCCTACCTGACAAAGCCCTTCAAGCGCGACGAACTGATTGCCGTGGCTGGTAACCTACTACACACTCGCGACTTGCTTAGGATGAAATATCAGGTTCAGCTCACCGGCGAGAGCGCTTCGCGCAGGTTAGAGGTGAGAGGTGAGAGTTTAGAGAAATCCCCTCTACCCTCTACCCTCGAAACAGTCGATACCACAAAGATTCTTTCCAGCATAGCCCGAAAGAATGAAATCTTCATCGAGAAAGTGAAAGGTATCATCCTCAAGAATATCGCGAAATCGGAGCTTAACTCAGCACTAATAGCCGACGCCATGAATTTGAGTCAACGTCAGCTCAATCGCAAGGTGAGCAGCGTGCTCGGCATCGACACCGCAAGCTACATCAGGCAAATGAGAATCCTTAAAGCTCAAGAGTTGCTACTCGAGACCGAAGACCCTGTAGGCGACATTGGCTACAACTGTGGATTTGAGTCGAGCAGTTATTTCTCCAAAATTTTCAGGCAGCACACGGGTCTCACTCCTTCGGATTACCGCAGGCAAAACAGCCCGCAATAACCAACCTTCCTGCAAAGCACAAAAAAACATGGGGACGCTACAATCTATTGCGATAGCGCCCCCATGAATTTATCGGTGTAATAAATTATTTATCTTTCTTCGGCATTGCCTGCAAGCTTTTGTTGAATTTGTCTCTCATCTTAACGTAGGAGTTATAATCTATCTCCTTGCATTTCTTGAACTCCTTCTCATAGATGTCCTTGTTCTGCTCGTTGTCATAGAGTATCTCGGCTTTGTCCTTTACTTTCTCCTGGAACTCCTCAAAACTGATTTTCTTGTCAATAAAGTCTTGAGCCACCTTGCGAGCACCCTTGTCGGTGATGCGGTAGAGTTTGAAATTTGGAGTACTGTTCTTCGGGTCAAGAAGTTCTGAATAATTATATTCCCCTTCTTCGTCGGAGTCCCCATTAGGCAACAATTCGCCCATTCCATCAACCTCGCTCACAGGAATAGCGCCCTGGTCGGCCTCGTCGCTCTCGCAAGCCTCGCCACCTCCTTCAAAAACCTCTTTAGTCTTTTTAATGTCATAGAACACTTTGTCATGTTTACTCTCAGAGTATTTCTCAAACGAATTGTAGAAAGCGGTGATGTCATCATCGGCCACTATCTGAGATGGCGTTGGCTCAAGGTCAAGAGTTTCGCAATCGATATAAACATACATCGGATTATCGCCATTGCAGCTGCTTAGCGCAACAATCATTATCATGAGTAATAGTAAGTACGTCTTTTTCATAATTGTGCAATTTTTATTATCTAAAGTAATTTCGGGTGCAAAGATATGAATTAATTTTAATTACCAAAAACTAACTGAATAATAAGTCCATAAAAAGACCACATTATTATCTATAACGATTATTTTTTAGAAATATTTTGTAAGTTTTTACGACTTAGGGTATTCACATAGCGGTCAAGGATTATTGTTGAAACCACATCGCCACGATTTATAGCGTGCACGGTAATGCGCTCGAGAGAGTCGGCAAGCACACTGTCGCGGGCGATGTATTGCCGCTCAACGGCGATTGATATCGTGGAGTCAGATGCCACATGCGCAAGATACTCCTGATGGAGTTTTTGCCGCTCAGCGGCAAGTGATTGACGAACTTTCAGGTAGGTCATATACTCATGATTAGCATCACCGCCACTGATTACCAGCCCCGCAACGCTGATGTCAATCAGAGTCTCGCCAGGCTCTACAACAAATATCATGGGTACCGTGTCGTTATTAAACTTGAGATAAGCGACAGTCGGGCACTCCACATTCCCCTCAAACACAAACGATTGACTCTCAGCATTGCGACCAACTGTAGCCACATGACACAAGCTGTTATAATCAGGCAGCAACAGCATTAGCGACACACTATCGGTGCCAAGCTCAGGGGAGATTTTGCACTCCACCTTGTAACGCGACTTGTCGAGGGTTTCGACGCACCCAACAAGAATGACAAATGTCGTCGCAAGAATTATCAATCTTGACAAAAGCTTCATTTTAGGAAAGAATTAGTGTCAGTTGTTTTTAAGATGCACATCGAGCTGTGGGAACGGGAAGTGCACACCATTAGCCGGCAGTTGCTTATACACTGCCTCGTTGATGTCGTACATCACACCCCAATAGTCGCCAAAATTACACCATGCCCTTACCACAAGCACAAGCGCACTGTCGTCAAGGTCTTCAAGTGCGACGTAAGGCGTAAAATTCACCTTAGGCAACTTGTTCTCAAGCTCCTGCTTTTTCTCCTCACGCCACTCATCGATCTTTTCACGGCGACGCTTGTGCTTATAGAGCCAACGCTTGTACCACGGCATTTTCTCTATTTCGCTTTCCGAGGGCAAATCGTCATCGCCATCGCCCTTTCCTGCCACCCGGAGATCCTGATCTGCGACGAGCCGACGACGGCGCTGGACGTTACCATTCAGGCGCAGATCCTGGAGCTGATCAATAAACTGAAGAAGGAAAGAAATC
>CALAVD010000519.1 GCA_937892085.1 uncultured Prevotellaceae bacterium | reverse complement strand
GTCCAGTCTCGGCATTCACTCCGCCATCGACCTCAATAGCCGCTTTTGAGCCAGTCTCGGCGATGAGGGCACGCAGCTCGCGCACTTTGTTGAGGGTGTTGGGGATAAACTTTTGTCCACCAAAGCCTGGGTTGACCGACATGAGCAGCACCAGGTCGAGCTGCGCCACGATGTCGCGCAACAGGCACACCGGGGTGGCAGGGTTGATGGTCACACCTGCCTTCATGCCAGCATCATGAATCTGCTGCACCACCCGGTCGAGGTGGTTGCACACCTCAAAATGAACGTTCATGATCTGTGCACCGCAGTCGCGCACCTCGTTGACGAACTTCTGCGGCTCTACTATCATCAAGTGCACGTCGAGCGGCTTTTTGCACAGCTGCTGCACATATTTTATCACTGGAAACCCGAAGGAGATGTTGGGCACAAAGACGCCGTCCATCACGTCGAGGTGGAGCATCTGCGCCTTGCTCTGGTTTATCATCTCAAGGTCGCGGGCAAGGTTGCCGAAGTCGGCACTGAGTAATGAGGGAGAAACGATCATGTTATAAGTGTAAAGTGTTAAGTGTTAAATGTTAAGTAGGGACAAGGCGTGCCATGTCCGCAGGTTCTCTTGTCCTCTAAATATAGTTAAGTGTTGAGTGGCTTTTGCTTTTTGTTTTTTCTCACTTTGTAGATGATGAAAATTATAGCGGCACCCAAGAGGATGAAGCCTGCAATCTTGAGATAGTGGCTGTAGTGCTCGAGTTGGGCGAAAAGTTGGCTGTCGTCGGGCACCACTCGGTAGAGGAGATAGCCTAACAATGCCAGCACCACGTTCCACAAGGCGGCGCCAAGCGCAGTGTAGAAGCTGAAGGTGCCGAAGTGCATGCGCGACAAGCCTGCTGGAATCGAGATGAGGTGGCGCACGGCAGGCAACAGTCGCCCGAAGAAGATGGAAATCGACCCTTTGCGCCTGAAGTATTCCTCGGCATGCTCGAGTTTCTCGCGGTTGAGCAAGAACAGATGGCCTATCTTGCTGTCGGCAAATGCGTAGAATACTGGTCGTCCAATGAGCATCGAGAGACCATAGTTTATCGCTGAGCCAAGATAAGCGCCCATAGTGGCGGTGAGTATCACGAGCCAGAAGTCGAGGCTGCTATCGGCTTGCAACGAGAAATAGGCTGCCGCCGGCAC
>CALAVD010000518.1 GCA_937892085.1 uncultured Prevotellaceae bacterium | reverse complement strand
AATAATGTAGAAATGCAGGTTAAACACGTCGCATGAATCCTCTCACCCCGACTTGAAGCAAAAAGCGGCAGGAGATATGTGTCTTTTGCTGCTTTTTTCACGTTTTTTGCCACCAAAAATACATTTTTGGCAGTCCTTTTTTGAAATTCTCTCAAATAATACCTACCTTTGGGGTTCTACTGGAATAATTAGCAAAACGATAACTATGAAATCAAGAAGGCTCCTATTATCATTGCTGGCATTTGTCGTGGTTTTGACGGCAATAGCCGAAGATTTTGATGCCATCGTTGTCAACAGCCAGCAAAACAAGTGGGCGTCGAGCAATTATTTTGTGAAAGGAATAAATGCTATTAACGACGAAGACTTGGAAACGGCTCTCGACATGCTGGAGAGAGAGGTGAGGCAGCATCCGTCAAGCGGATATGCCGTGTGCAACCTTGCTAAGTGCCAGTTTATGGCAGCCAGGAATAGGATGCTCGGAGATATTTATAGCGAAGATGGCGGCGAGCAAGAGGTTGCTGCCGCAAGGGAAAGAGGAGATAAGGAGATGAGTGGCACCCTGCCTTTGCTCGACAAGGGCATAGCTCTGCTCCCTGCCGGCGACGGCGAGGCGCTGTGCCAGGCCTATCGCCTCAAGGCTGCCATGCTTAGCAGCCTTGAGAATGTTGACAGCACGCAGGTTGCCGAGTGCTACGACAAGGCGATTGCCGTGCATCCCTGCAACGCTGCCTATGAAGACCACATGGGCTTATTTTTCAAAGACGACGAGATCGTCATTGCCGACGCTCTGGCGCTTCGCAAACTCTATCCCGATGCCCCCAGCTACGTGAAGTTGCTGGCCATAATGGCCTACAGGAGTGAGGACTACAATCAGTGCTTGGAGCTGTGTGAGGAGCATCATGCTATGATTAACAGTGAGGACCAGAGTGTGATTGATGAGGAAATGGCTGCTCTTAGGCTCATAGCGTTAAAGTCTCTTGGCCGTGATGAGGAAGGAATGAACTTGGCTCTTCATTATATTGAGGAATATGACTTAGCTGATGCCATATCAGTTTATCTGCAAATGGCGAAGAATAACCCCGATCTTGCCGAAGTGCAACTCAAGCAACGGCTATTTGCCGATAATGGTGATGAGCGTGTGTGGAATGTCATGCTTGCTCGCGTTATGGAAAATAAAAAAGACTACGGGCGCGCCCTTGAGTTTCTATCCAAAGTGGTAAAGGTGATGAAGGAGCCTTTCCTCTACAAGG
The DNA here is from genome assembly GCA_937892085.1 of uncultured Prevotellaceae bacterium. Lineage (GTDB taxonomy): Bacteria > Bacteroidota > Bacteroidia > Bacteroidales > Muribaculaceae > Sodaliphilus. The sequence goes on along the minus strand of CALAVD010000518.1, from coordinate 2,959 downwards.
AGATGGCTCTTTGCTATTTTATGCTCGCCGACACCGACAATGCCTTGAAATATATTGATGTCGCTACCGTCCTTAACGGCGGAGAAGAATTCCTGCCGACGCGTGATGACATTCTCATCAACATGGGCATGGCAAGCAAGGTGATTAGCGAGAAAATGGTGGGAGTGGAGCTCTTTAAAGGTGTTAGTGGCAATGACGTCTCCCAACGGCTATCACTTGCCGACCTGTTGCTGCAAGAGCATGACTATTCACGGGCTGCCGATGTCATGGCGTCGATTATCGACTCTGTACATTATGCAAAAGCCTACACATTATATGCCGAAGCTCTCAAGGGCCTGGGACGCACCGACGAGGCGCAAAACTACCTGCAAAAGATTACAGAAATAGATGCCTTTAATTTTTCTGATATAGTATATATAGTTCCCGCTTACTATGCTGTGGGGAAAAAAGAAGAGGCACTTGTTCAAGTCAAGACTATGGTGGAGGGTTGTGAAAAATACCTGCAGAACCCCGAAGATGATGTGATTCCATCTACCTACTATGACATTGCCGTGGTTTATGCTCAGATGGGTGAGAGCGACAAGGCTCTGGAATATCTTGAGAAGCATTTTCTTCACGATGATATGCCCTACAACTTCGGGCAGATAGAGCGTGACTGGCGTCTTGACAGCGTGCGCGGGCTGCCGCAATACAAAGCCCTCGTGGAGAAATATAAAAAGCAGTGGAAAAGCAATGCCGTCTCCATCAACCAATAATAATCCCACAAGTCATGAAACGATTCACAATACATAGCATAGCCATCGTTGTGGCGATAATAGTTGCCGGCACTATGGCAGTCGCCGCTCAGACTCTGATGGGTGGCTTTGACGAGAGCACCGAGTATTTCGACAGCAAGAAGCACAATAAGTGGCATAGCAGTCCAAACTTCAAAAAAGCTCTTGCCATACTCAATGACGTGAGAGAATATGAAGAAATAGACTATGCTGCGGCCATCGCCCTGCTCGAAAGCGAGATAAAGCAGCATCCTGCCAACGGATATGCTCTCTGCAATCTTGCCGTAGCCAGCATCAACGATGATGCCCTGAAAATGAGCATGCTGATTGTCGCTTTTTTAAATGGTGACAGCGGGCTCAGTGGTGATGATGCTGAGAAATGGTTCCAAAAACGCAGTGAAGAAACTCAAGGTGTAAACAGAGAAGCTCTTGATGTGCTCAAGAAGGGCATGGCATTGTTGCCCGCTGCCGATAAGGGGAACCTGTGTAAGGCCTATATAACTTGTGGAGATATTAATAAAGAATTAGAGGAAGTGGATAATGCCATTGCCGCCTATGAGCAGGCAGCGGCCACGCTACCTTGCTATCAGAGCTATAACAAGCTGTTTAAGTTGTATCTTGAACAAGGCGACAACGACAAGGTCTTGCATTATGCCTCAAAAATAGGCAGCATGATTGATACCGATAACGAAGCGTTGCTTTCTCTGGCAAAAGTGTATATCAATAACAACGAAAACGGAAAAGCCGAGGCGCTCATCAGCAAAGCAATCGCCAATGATGAGACCAGCAAGGATGCTTATCTCATGCTCATCAATATGCTGATAGATCAAGAAAAGTATCAAGAAGCATTCGACAAGACTGTTGAAGTTTCGAAATATATTCAAGGAGAAGACCTGTTAGCAAACTTGATCGCCATCTACTATGCCGGCGACGACATCAAGGCGATGGTAATAAACCGGCTGCATGAGCTGGAGGCTGAATCTCCCAATAGCGGTAATGACGATGAGCAAACGACGACAGATTGGGATTACTTCGAGGGCGCGTTGCACTATGCCGACGACGATTACCGTAGTGCCCTTGCATGTTTTGACAGGTTGTTGGAACGCAAGGCTGCACCTTCTCTACTCTCGTTGAAAGCCTATTGCCACTACATGCTTGGTGATGCTCCTAAGGCATTCAAAATCTATGACTACGCCTTGAGAATGCCCGAGAGGTCAGGAGCCGAAAACAGCTTGAGCCAAATCTTGAGCGATAAAATCAGGTGTGAGATGCTGTGCGGCTTGACCGATGAGCAAATCTATGATGCCGAGGTCTATTGCAAAGCTTTCCCCGTTGTGTCGCAGATGGGCTATGAGGCCTTGACACGAGGTTATTTCAACAAGGGTCAGTATGCCAAAGCCCTTGAGATTTGCGACGAATGGATTGAGAAATATAGCGACGCCATAGAGCCTATATACATGCATGCTTATGTCCTCATGTTGTGGGGAAAAACTGAGCAGGCGCGCGAAGAGCTGCAAGACATCATCAACGATGAGAACTGCGCCGACGAGAGGAAGATGTTTGCGCTCTTTTATATGGGAGATGTTGAGAAATCGAGGTTAATGCTCGATGATATGGCACAAAGTAGCGAGATGGCCGCCGCAGCTGCCGAGCCCGATGATGAGAACGCGATGCAAGCCGAGGTGATGTCGTTTTATAACCTCGCGTGTGCCTACTCCCTGCACGGCGACATCGACCGCGCACTCCACTTCCTGGAGCGTCATTACGCCGAGGAAGGTCTCGCCACCGACTTTGACTACGCCATCCTCGACGATGAGCTCAACAATGCCCGTAAAGACCCCAGATTCATGGAAATAGTAAACCGCTACAAGCAGCAATGGCTCAACGGCAAGATAGGATTTAAGAAATAAATGGAAAACAGAGAACATACTCCTGGCTGGATAAAGCTCTTGATAGGGCTGTCGGCGCTGCCGCTGCTGTGGTGGCCGGTATCGCTGCTGCACGACACGGGGTTCGTGTTTGACAGCACCGTGCGTGTGCTCATGATGATATTCCCGTTCTATGCACTCCTCTCGTTAGGCTTTGCTTGGCACTGCCGCAACGAGCGCCGCGAAGTGATGTGGGTGCTGCTGGTCGTGCTGTGGCTCAGCTACGCAGCAATCTACACCTTAGCAGCTATCAACTAA
>CALAVD010000517.1 GCA_937892085.1 uncultured Prevotellaceae bacterium | reverse complement strand
TGTGACTGGAGTTCAGACGTGTGCTCTTCCGATCTAGGGTTGCCTGACCACTAAACCACGTTGAAAACTCAAAACTACAAATTAAACGGATTAAACAGATTAATTTAAAACATTGATATTTCATCAATTACAACTGTTTAGCATGAGCTTTTCTCTTTGTGGTCAACAAAACGTCATTTTTTAACCCGATTTGGGTTTAAATTAGTCGCATCTATTAACCCCAACAACTACCCATGAAAAACAACACAATCACTATTTACATCGATTTTGACGAGGTGCTCAACTATGTGTATGCGCAGAGCGCCTGGCACGCAGCCTACAACGAGGGCGTGCGTGTGCTCACGCCCGACAATCGCCGCATGCTGCTGCTCAAGCTCAAAGAGGGCTATGGCGACGTGCGCCAGCGCGTGATGGGCTACCTAACCTTCGACAACTATAACCCCAACATCGAGTCGCGCAACATCACGATGACGTTTGAGTTCAAACACCAGCAGCCAGCGTCTTTTGACCAAGCCCTGCACGACACGCTGGTGGCGTTGCTCTCTAACTTCGTGCTGATGCGTTTCTATGGCGAGACCGACCCTCGTGGTACTGCATTTGGTAGCAGCATCTTCTACCTCGAGTGGCGCCGCTACAAGTCAAAACTGTTGCTCGCCTTTGCTCACGACGAGCTGTGACGACTAAAAAAGGCTTGGCAACCTGAATGCCAAGCCTTTTTTTTAGACTGTTGTGATGTTTATCTCCCTATCTCTTCAACCTTGTCGATTAGGTAGTCGGCACCTTCATTGATTATCATCTTGGCGCCTTCCCTGAGCATGTCCTCGCCAACGTTGAGCGGCGAGCGGTCGCTGTCGTTAGTGCTGGAGTCGTTGGCAGGAATGGCGGTGTTGCGGTTGCGAGGTCGGTCGCCAAAAAGGTTGTCGCCTATCAGTCCCACAACGCCATCTACGAGCATATCGCTGAGGTTGTCGCCGTCAATCGATAAAAAGTTGCTAATATCTATCGCATCCTTGATGTACTTAGAAATCAGCTCGTTGATTTTCTCGCCGAGTTGCTCTTTGTTGAAGGTGAACACGTTGCCAAGAATGCCAAGCGAGACCTTTGTCTTCTCGGCTCCAGTGTCGATGTATCCAATAGAGAAGAGCACATAATTATCAACGTGGACATATTCATCGACGGCGCTGCGTATGAGCCAGGTGGAAGCAGTCTTCACTGTGCCGCTAATGAGGTTGTTCATGTTGTAGTTGTCGATAGTCTCGTTGGTGATCTCGCGGCAGTGGTCCTCCTTCTTGGGGTTGGTGATAGTAAGGATAATAGCGAGGGCTGCTATCACCCCCAGTGTCACCCACAAGCCGGTGTGCCTCTTCTTGGGCTTGGCATAGCTTTGCGATGGCTGGCTAATTCTGCTTGCCAGGTCTTCACGATTCCACGCTGGGGGTGTGGAACCTGCTGTCGCGGCAAATCCTTCCTCGTTGTTGGGCAAAGGAGAGAACGCTAACAGGTCACGCAGTTCGTCGATATCCGATGCCAGGGTCCAGTTGTCGAGGCCACTGTGCCACACGGGAGTGGTGGCTTCAATTCCCATCTCGCGCAGTTGGTCAATGGTGAAAGGTCCGCGCTGTTCATCATTTTGAATAATAAAAAAATCCATAGTACCTAAAACAATTTTTAAAAGTGAAACAAAATTCTAATATAGTGAATAGATATGTTTTGTTTTACAATTTCGAACTATTAGATAACTACAAAGAATCGAAGTTTAAAGCTGTATTACAAAAAATGTGCCAATTTTTTGCGGATTGTTATCATGTGTGTGAATTTGTGTATTTTATGTAAGGCTATTTGCTCGGTTGGAAAAAACTTCTTAACTTTGCGAGGTAGAAAGAAAAAAAGAATAGTTCACTTTAAAACCAATACATTATGAAGAAATCAGTGTTATCTCAATTTGTTGCGTGCTTGGCGCTGGCAATGCTGCTCACTGCTGGTGTTCAGGCACAGACGAGCAATATCCCCCCAACCCTCTCGGGCGAGGCAAGAGAATATTTTATAGGAGCACAACAAGGTGATGAATATTCTCAGCTGGCACTTGCCGTTTGCTACCAGAATGGCGAGGGAGCGCCGCAAGATGGAAACCAAGCCGTGTATTGGTATCAGAAGGCTGCCGAGAAAGGTAATGTGATAGCTCAGTACAACTTAGCGAATATCTATGACGAGGGCGTGATAGTGCCTAAAAACTATGACTTGGCGGCATTTTGGTATCAGAAAGCTGCTATGCAAGGCGATGCCTTAGCGCAATGCGGTCTTGCAAGTTGCTATTTCAATGGCGAGGGCATGACGCAAAACTACGAAAAGGCTTTCACTTGGTTTGAGAAGGCTGCCATGCAAGGCAATGCCGTGGGGCAGCGCTGCTTGGCGATTTGCTACGACGAGGGCAAAGGCGTGAAGAAGGATCAGAAGAAGGCCGCCGAGTGGTATCTCAAAGCTGCCGAGCAGGGCGACAGCGACGCTCAATACAATTTGGGCGTGCTCTACCTTGATGGCAAGGGAGTGAAGAAAAACAAGAAGAAAGCCGCCGAGTGGCTTAATAAGGCTGCGGCTCAGGGCGATGAGGATGCCACATTGCTTCTTAAGAAATTGACAAAATAATTCCCGCCGACGGCAAGAAAAAACTGAGCAGGGCACCGTTATGATGTCCTGCTCATGTTTTGCCTAAAGTCTAATTCTAATCTCTAATCCTTAATCCTTAATCCTTAATCTCTAATCATGAGTCCACTTTAAAAAATAAAAGCACACGAATTAAACTAATTTCAACGAATTTTATTTAATTGATATTCAATTAGTTTTTAATCGTCTTTAATCGTTTGAATATTTGAATCAGCACAAAATGCCACTTTTTAAAGTGCGCTCAATCATTAATCTCTAATCCCTTACTGGTACTTAGCCATGTCAAATCCTAATCTTGCGCCGTTGAGTTGGCTGGCCACGCTGTTGATAGTGCTGTTGCCACTTGTAGCGCCCAGAGCTTGAAGCACGCTCAAGAAAGTGTTCGACTCCATAGTGATTGACATTCCGTTGCCAATGCGAGATACGAACATTGGAATGGTGCCTCCCGAAGTCTTCAGGTTGAGCTTGCCGCTGCTGGGATCAAAGGTGTAGGTGCCTTTCACTGCTGCACCCTTGAGCAATGCCTCGAAATTGCCGCTCTGGTCAAAGGCAAAAGCGGTGTTGTTGCTGGCGAAGCCAAGGCTCTTGTAGGTGTTGCTCAGTGTCTGCTTAACCTTGCTGGCTGCTGCGGTGCCACCAGCGTTTATGAGAGCATTCTGGCTGGTGAAGGCGCATCCGGGCTGTGCATATACCCAAGTTCCCACCAGGTCGCTCTTGTTGATTGTTGTACCGCCAATCACCATGTCGGTGGCATTAGCCGCTGTGTTGCCGGTGAAG
>CALAVD010000516.1 GCA_937892085.1 uncultured Prevotellaceae bacterium | reverse complement strand
TTTTTTTGAAAAAAAATCAAAAAAAGTGTGTCTGCACTGTGGTTTTTTTCTGGAATTGTTGCGTCTAATGAGTGAATGAAATGCTTGAAATGTCGCTTGACTCGACAAAGATCACAAATATTTGGATAAATTAGGCTTCGTCTTTGGAAGCAAAAATAAAAAACTTCGTTTTTCATTTTGTGTTTCTCTCTACTTGCATTAATTTTGCAGAAAATTGTACGAATACTATTCATTAAACTATAAACAACTATTTTATGACAAGACTAAAGAAGATTATGGTTCTGGCGGTGGCTATGCTGCCTTGCCTCAGCATGAGTGCCCAGAACGAGACGCACGGCTTGAGTCGTGCCGACATGGATTTGACAGTAAATCCAGGTAATGATTTCTACCAGTATGCCGGTGGTGGCTGGATGAAGGCCAACCCACTGAAACCTGAGTATTCCAGTTATGGTGTGTTCAACGAACTCGCTGAGAAGAACCGCGACCAGCTCAAGGAACTTTTCGACAATCTTGCTAAGGAGAAACATGCCAAGGGTAGTAACGGTCAAAAGGTTACCGACCTCTATGCGCTTGCCATGGACAGCGTGCGCCGCAATGCCGAGGGCACTAAGCCCATTCAGCAGGACCTCGCCGACCTCGCGAGCTTTAACCGCGCCACATTGACAGAGTTCATCGCCTATCAGCATACGTTTTTGGGCAACCCGTTCTTCGGGATAGGTGTTGAGGCCGACCTTGCCAACAGCGCCATCAACACCATGTACTTGAGCGCAGGCTCGATGAGTCTGCCCGACCGTGACTACTACCTCAAAACCGATGCCGAGAGCAAGAAGATTCAGCAGCAATATCGCGACTATCTCACCAAGATGTTCATGCTCGCCGGCTATAAGAAGAAAGACGCACAGCGGGCCACTAAGACTATCTATGACATTGAGTATAAGTTTGCCGAGGCCAGCATGACCCGTGCCGAGCAGCGCGACATCTCCAAGCTCTATAACTTGCGCACCATCGAGCAGCTGCAAGCCGATTATCCCGCCATTAACTGGGCTCGCTACTTCGAGTTGATGGGAGTGAAAAACATAGGCACAGTAATCCTTGAGCAACCTAAGGTGATGGCTGTAGCCAACGACTTGATGACCAACCTCAATGACCAGCAAATCAAAGACTATGTTGCCGGCATGATCATCACTGGCGCAGCGGGCTACCTCAGCGACGAGGTGGGCGAGACAAGCTTCGACTTCTACGGACGCACACTAAGCGGACAGAAGGAGCGTCAGGCTCGCTGGAAACGTTGCATGAGCATCCCTAATGGTGTGATGGGCGAGGCAGTGGGCCAGCTCTATGTGGAGAAATATTTCTCCGGCGACAGCAAGGACAAGATGGTGAAGCTCATCTCCGACTTGCGCAAAGGTCTTGCCGAGCGCATTGCAGGCCTCGACTGGATGAGTGACCAGACTAAGGTCAACGCCCTCGTTAAGCTCAACTCATTCACCGTTAAGGTGGGTTACCCCGACAAGTGGAAAGACTACAGCAAACTCACTGTTGACCCAAGCAAAAACCTGTATGAGAACATGAAGGCGGCTTCGCTGTGGAGCACTAAGCGTAACCTTGAGAAATATGGCAAGGCTGTTGACCGCGAGGAGTGGGAGATGACACCTCAGACCGTGAACGCCTACTACAACCCCTTGAACAACGAAATCGTGTTCCCCGCTGCCATCTTGCAGGCTCCATTCTTTGATCCAAAGGCCGACGATGCCACCAACTATGGCGCCATTGGCGTGGTGATAGGCCACGAGATGACTCACGGCTTTGACGACCAGGGCCGCACCTTCGACTATCAGGGCAACATGGTTGACTGGTGGACCGAAGAGGATGCCGAGAAGTTCAACGCCGCTGCCGAGAAACTCGCCGAGCAGTTCGACGCTATCGACTTGGGGAATGGCGAGCACGCCAACGGCCACCTCACTCTGGGCGAGAACATCGCCGACCAGGGCGGTTTGCGCATCGCCTACGATGCCTTCATGAAAACTCCTCAGGCTCAAGCCGGCGAGAAGATTGACGGCTTCACTCCCGAGCAGCGTTTCTACTTGAGCTACGGTCGCATTTGGGCCGAGAACATCACTCCTGAGGCTGCCTACATGCAGACCAAGAGCGACCCACACTCACTTGGTGAGTACCGCGTGAACGCCACCCTGCGCAACATCGACACCTTCTTCAAGGCTTTCGACATCAAGCCAGGTGCCAAGATGTGGCTCGACGAGAAAGACCGCACCATAATTTGGTAAAGGATAAGAGTGGCTATGATTTAATAGGAATGACTAAGAATGACTGGGACTGGTTTCCCGGTCATTCTTGCTTTTTGTGGGATGGCGAAAAAGTTGTAACTTTGCACTTCAAAATATAAGAAACAGGTCATGGACATCGACAAAATCATAATTCGCGGAGCAAGGGAGAATAACCTCAAGGACGTGTCGCTTGAGATACCTAAGCATCAAATCACCGTATTCACGGGCGTGTCGGGCTCAGGAAAGAGTTCATTAGTGCTTGATACCATTGCCGCCAAGTCGCGACGGGAGCTGAACGACACTTTCCCGTCGTTTGTGCAGCAGTATCTGCCCAAGTATGGCCGACCCCATGTCGATGCCATCGAGAACCTGCCCATCGCTATCGTCATCGACCAGAAGAAGCCGGCACAGAACTCGCGCTCCACAGTGGCTACCTATACCGACATTGCCGCCCTGCTGCGCCTGCTGTTCTCGCGTGTGGGGCAGAACAGCAGGCGCAG
>CALAVD010000515.1 GCA_937892085.1 uncultured Prevotellaceae bacterium | reverse complement strand
ATATCAATTAAATAAAATTCGTTGAAATTAGTTTAATTCGTGTGCTTTTATTTTTCAAAGTGGACTCAATTAAAAGATTAAGGTGCTGAGCCTTGTGGGCACAGCACCTTAAAGATGAAAAGAAGTGTCAAGTTGCTGGGTTGTTAACGACTGAACTTGATGGTGTTGTTGAAGATCTTGCGGCTACCAATCAAGATGTTGTAGGGGTTAACATTCATCTTTCTTGGGAAAGTAGCAGCGATTTCTTGTTTTGGCAATGGGCGTGGAGTGCCTTGCTGATTAACTTTCACTACATAGAATGCGTTGTTACCGGCAATCACTTGGATCTTGCCTGTAGCGTTCTTGCCAAGACCAACGATGCGTCCGGCCACCTTAGCGTCGCTAATGATTTGTGGTGCGCCAGGCACGTAAGAAGTGGAGTCGACTGTTGAGTTAAGCAGTTTAGCATATCCTGCCATGTCGGTAGCCTTGCCGTTGTGCTTCTTGAGCAGGTCCTCGCCAATCTTCTTGTTGAGGAGGTAGGCGGTGATGTTTTGCTTCACGTCGGGGTCGGTGACGGGCTTGTAGTCGTTATAAACATCTTCGAGCGCTGCCACTACCAGGTAGCCGTTCTCGTCGTTGCGAGTGATGTCAGAAACGGTGCCGGGCTTGTTCTCAAACGCCCACTTAATCAAGTTGCGAGAGCCAACGATGGGGCCAGTCATCTGGCTGCCAATGTAAGGGTTGTTGGCATCCACTACACATTCTTGCACATCATATTTTGCTGCTTTAGCATTCTTCTTGAAGTCGGCAGCGGTCTTATTGGTGTCGATAAACTTCTGCAACTTCTTGGTAAGGTCGTCGATAGTGGTCTCGCTTGGGTCGTTCTCATATTTTGCGCGTGCGATAGAGTAGAGGGTTATAGGTGCTTTGTGCTGAGCAACTTGTGCAAACACTGCAATGCTCTGGTCACCTTGAGTTTGCGAGTCAAGGAGGAAGATGCTGCCATCAAGGTGGGCAATAATCTTCTCACGGATAGAATCTTGATAGATTAGTCCATCAACCGATGGCGACTTGGCTGGGTCGAACAACTGGATAGCGATGTTCTGGTTCTTGTTGGTGGCGTTGAGCGAGTCGATTGTCAAGCCATTGGTGAGGAGAGTGAAGATAGAGTCTTGCATCTTCTTGTTGCCCATCACCTGAACGTAGTTCAAACCGATAGAGTCGGGGCACTGCACAGCCTTAGTAACTTTGTAGATGAAAGTGTTGCGGTCGCGTGGACCGTTAGGAGTTCTCATCTTCATGTTGCCCACACCACCTTCAAGCAGCTCGGTGTAGATAGCATCTTTAGCCTCGGTAGTGCCAGAGGTTACCACAGTGAGTCGCTCGCTCTTACTGTTGGTCATCAGCGAGTCGATAAAGAGGTGGGTGTCCTTGTTGCTGCGGATGCCGAGGATGCCCTCTTGAGCGGCAAATGCGTTGTAGATTTTAGCAATGTTGTTGTTAGCCTCTTTGATGTCGTTGCTCGATGGGTCGAGGTCAACCTTGATGAAGCTGATGCGACGTTGCTCTTGGTCAATCTTGAAGCACTCCTTGAATTGCTCGTAGGCCTCTTTTATCTCCTCATCGCTAACCTTGTAGTTGTTAGCAAATTGAGCGTAGTCAACCTTAGTGTATTCAATCTCATAGGGAGTTTGCTCTTCCTTGATAAGTTCCTCGTCAAGCTTGTTGGGCTTGATGCTGCCCATGAGCGCGAGCTCAAGCTTCGAGCTCTTGAGGTTATTGGCGATTTCGGGGATGCGGTTCTCGCAATAAACCTTAGCTTCATATAATTGTTGCTGCTGTGGGTCTTGTGAGTTGGGGTTTGGATTAGCGTTCTTTACTTGCTCGAAAGTCTGCTTGTCCCATCCAGTCTCTTGCAGGAGAACATTGAGAATCTCATCGTTAGAGGCTTCGATGCCAGCATCTTTACATTCTTGTGCAATGAGTCTTTCTCCAATGAGCTTTTGCACAATCTGCTGCTGCATTACATCGCCATCAGTTTTTTGGTTGCGATTCTGATTTTGCATCTTTTCTTGTTCTCCGCTAAACTGCTGGATATCGATTTTCTCATCTCCAACTTGCAGAGCCATAGTCTCGTTAGGTCTGAAAATTGCTGCAGGGTTGTCGATAATAGTTAAGATAAAGAGCAACAAAGCTCCTCCAATGATACCCATCAACAATTTGGGCCTTTTTCTAAGTTTTTCTAGTACTGCCATTATATTAATTTTTTATGTTTTTGTTATTCAAAAATAGTTGTTTCCAAAAATAGCACGCAAAGATAGACATTTTTTACTTAATGACAAAAAAGTGAGGTGATTTTGTTGCAAAATTGTGTGCAACTTGCCGTTTTGCATAGCTTTTTTGATGAGAAAGCGAGATTTTGGGCGTTATATCAGTGAAACATGGGCACACCTGTAAAAGACTGTGTAAGGTAGTAACATCGGAGGCTGTTGCTACAACCTTTTTGCGGCTGAACCGAAAAACCTCCATAATGCAGAATGGCGTTAGGTGCTCACACGCTGCAA